>JAEUKG010000778.1 GCA_016794325.1 Myxococcales bacterium
GACGTGTCGAGATCCAGCGAGTACAGGTCGAGCTGGGCCCCCGTGCCTTGCACCTGCGCGCACATGCGGAGGAGCGACGTGTCGATCGGGATGTTCGTCGTCACCACGTGCCAGAACACGATCGCCTGGTTGGTGAGGTTCGCGAGCACCACGAGGTACCCGCGCGTCGCCGCGTTCGGCCCCGCGTGGATGAAGAGCCCGTACACGTCCCCGTTGGCGCGGCTCGCGTAGCCGCCGACCTTCGACGCGGGAGCCCCCGTGCCGAGCGGGACCTTCCAGTTCGACGCCCCGCCGACGTTGCCACGCGAGATGAAAAAGAGGCCGCTCCCGGTCGCGTCGCTGGCGTCGAAGCCGACGCCGATGGTGTTGAGGTTCGTGGCCGAGCTCGGGTTGTTCGTGCACACCGACGCTTGCGCCGACAGGCCGACGAAGAGCCGCGTGTTCGCCGGGTTGGTCGCCAGCGAGAACTCGGCGTAGAACGCCAGCCCGCCGCCCGAGACCGCCGTCATCGTGAGCGCGTCGCCCGCGGTGAGCCCCGCGGGGGTCGCGCCCGACGTCGCGAAGTTGGTGCGGCGGCGCTGCGTACGGAAGCTCGTCGTCGCGATCGCCGGCGTCGTGACGGTGCCGCCGCTCGTGAAGGTCGCGCCGATCGCTGTCCCAGGCGTCCCGCCCGTCGCCGGACGCCAGAGGGCTCGGGGTGCTCTACGCGTGGCCATCGCGCACCCCCTTGCCATCACTCGCTGCTACCGAAGGAGCGAGCGCACATTCGCGCCCCCCCCCCGCACACTTGCCGACATTGCGTCGCTTCCATGAGCTTCATTCCCCTTCTGAGCTCGAGACCGGCTGTGGCCGGTTCTCGCTTTCAGTCTACCACGCGCCCCCGCGAACACCATCCGTCCTTGGTCGGCGCAAGACCGCACGCTAGGCGTGAAATTGGGCCTCGTCCATCACCCCTACGGTGCGATGACATGCGTTCAGTCCTTGCGCGTTCAATGACGGTTTCTCACAAGCCGTCGGCGTGCAATCCGCTCCCGCGCCAGCCATTTTTGAAGGCGTTCGAGGGCGCTCCTCTCCTTTTCTCGTGGGGGTACGCGGCCCGCCGATCCTCGTCGCACAGAAATTCTCGAAAGCGACCTTCGCCTCCCTGCACGGCTGGTGACACGCATCTGGAGTCGTGCCGCGAGGCGGGCGAGGCCAGCCATAGGCACGCTACGCTCGGCGTCATGCGAAGACTGCTCGTCACCGCGGCGCTCCTCTCGGCCTGCGGCGGCCCGACGCCTCCCGCTCCCGCGCCCGCCGCTCCACCCGCCGCCGACGCGAGCGCCGAGGACGCCGCGCCTCCGCCCGCGACCGCGCCCGACGCCGCGGCGCCCATGGACGCCGGACACGCGAGCGCCGGCGACGCCGGGCCGCCGCGCCACTGCGACACGATGCGCTGGGTCCCCGGCTACTGCTACGTGATCGGCGAGGCGCTCCGCGGCGGCGCGGCCGAGCCCGAGCCGCGCGCGTGGCTCGAGGCGCGGCGCGCCCCCGCCGCCGCGATCGCCGCGTTCGAGTCCACGATCGCCGGCGGCGCCGCCTGCAACGCGATCTCGGTCGGGGCGACCGAAGCCCTCCTTTGCGTGCATAT
>JAEUKG010000863.1 GCA_016794325.1 Myxococcales bacterium
GCGCTCGAGCGCAGCGTTGAGGAGCTCGATGTCGTCGAAGTGAACCCAGAGGTCCACGTCGACGGTCATCAGCGGAGCGCCCAGCGCGACGAGAGCGCGACGGCCGATCAAGAGGACGCGCGCCCCAGACGCGGCGAGCGCAAGAAAGAAGACCTCGTCCTCCACTCCATCACCGTCCACGCCGGAATCATACGACGCATCGCGCGGGAAACCCGCAACTCTCGCAGGAGGTGCTCGATGGGCCTCGAAATGCCTCCGATCGACGCCACTTCGCGCTCCCAATCCCGATATCCCATCGACGGCGACCGCGAGCGCTCCGCGGTCGCGTCGATCGGACCCGCACTCGACGCCGCCGGCGACGCCATCGAGCGCGGCAACCAGCCACGAACGATCGTGCATCTCCTACAGGCACGGGCGATCCTCGCCGCAGCCCTCGGAGTGTTCACGGAGGGGGCGCGCCTCGTGCGGCAAATCGACGCGCTGGCGTATGCGATCCGCGAGCCGATCAAGGACCTTCGCGCCGCGTCGTACGTTCAGGCCGCACGACACCCGCTCGTCGACGTGCGGCTATCCGAGTCCGCCGCCTTGCGACGTCTGTCGACCTTCGCCGACCGCTTCGATGAGCATTTCGCGAGGCAGTTCCGCGCGCGCGCTTTGGTAAACCCGAGGAGCCCCGAGTTCCACGACTGGGAGTGGCTCGCAGAGCACACCTACTTCTCGTCCACGTTCCTTCGCTGGAAACACCGTCGAGCCATCCCCCACCCAACGACGCCCTACACCGACGCGCGCCTTCGTATCGCGCCCCGCTTCGTCCTTGAGGATCGCTTCTGACGCGTCGCTCCACGCTTTCGGCTGCGCGCCTCGGATCGGGGCCGCGCGCGCCGGCGATCGGGTCGGGTTCGTGGCTGGCACGGGCGCGGGAGCCGGTGTAGGGTTCGCGGCCGAGGAGCGTGACCATGATCGTCGGTGTGATCGGCTCGGGCGCAATCGGCCCGGATTTGGCGTACGGGTTCATGACGGCCCTCTCGCGGGAGCCGGGCTCGAAGGTGTACCTCGTCGACATCAAGCAGGAGGCGCTCGACGCGGGCGCCGCCCGCATCGCGGGGTACGTGCAGAAGGGCATCGCGCGCGGGAAGATCTCCGCGGCCGCCGGCAAGGCGACGCTCGACCTGCTCGTCCCCACCCGGGAGCTCTCCGCCCTCGCCGACTGCGACTACGTGCTCGAGGCCGCGAGCGAGGACCTCGACGTGAAGCGGAAGATCCTCGCGGGGCTCGAGGCGATCGTGCGCCCCGACTGCCTCGTGGGCTTCGCGACCTCGGGCCTGCCCCGCAAGGAGATCGCCAAGACCGCCAAGCACCCCGAGCGCTGCTTCGTGAACCACCCGTTCTACCCGGCGTGGCGCTCGCTCCCGATCGAGGTGGTCCTGAGCGGCGACGCCGGCTTCGGCGCCAAGATGATGGCCACGATCCAGAAGCTCGGGCGGGTGCCGATCGAGACCGCCGACGTCGAGTGCTTCGCCGCCGACGATGTATTCTGCAACTACATCGCCGAGGCCGCCCGCATCGTCGAGGAGGGCCTCGCGACCCCGGCCCAGGTCGACGCGATCGTCAACGCCGCGATCGGCGGCGGCGGCCCCTTCAACGTGATGGACCTCACCAAGGGCAACCTGCTCACCCACAAGTGCCAGGTGCTCATGCAGAACGCCAAGACGGGGACGCCGTGGTTCGCGCCGCCCGCGATCCTGAAGAAGCAGGGCGACGCGCCGTGGCACGACCGGAAGAACCCCGGCGATCCCAAGCACGACGCCGCCCTCGCCGAGAAGGTGATGGACCGCATCCTCGCGGTGCTGCTCGGCCGCGCGTATTTCCTCGTCGAGAACGGGGTGTGCACGCCCACCGAGTGCAACTGGCTCCTGCGCATGTCGCTCGGCTTCGCCAAGGGCACCCTGGAGCTCGGAGCCGACCTCGGCGCCGATCGGGTGCGCGAGCTGTGCGTGCGCCACGCCGAGCGCTTCCCGGGCTTCCCGGTGCCGAAGATCGTCCTCGAGAAGAAGCTCCCGAGCTTCGCCCGCTACGTCACGACCGAGATCGACGGCGACGTCGGCGTCGTGCGCGTGTTCCGCCCCGAGGTGAAGAACGCGCTGTCCAAGGCCACCCTCGCCGAGATCGACCGCGCCGTCGCCGCTCTCCAGGCCGACCCCGCGATCGCCGGCGTCGTGCTCTCGAGCTACGACGGCGCGCTCGCCGGCGCCGACATCCAGGAGCTCGCCGCGCTCAAGACCCCGGAGGAGTGCCGGGCGACGTGCCTGTCGTCGCACTCCATCTTCGAGCGCATCGCGCGGTCGAAGAAGCCGATCGTCGCCGCGGTGGACGGGCCCGTGCTCGGCGGCGGCGCCGAGCTCTCGATGGCGTGCCACGCGCGCGTCGTCGGCAAGGACCTCGTCCTCGGGCAGCCCGAGGTGAACCTCGGGATCATCCCCGGCTACGGCGGCACCCAGCGCCTGCCGCGCCTCGTCGGCCTCGCGCGCGCGGCCGAGCTCGTGCGCACCGCGCGCTCCATCGGCGCCAAGGAGGCCTGCGCGTGGGGCTGGGCCCACGGCGCGCCCGAGGCCTCGCCGCTCGCCGCCGCCAAGGACCTCGTCCGCAAGGTCGCCTCCGGCGCGGTGAAGCTGACCCCGATGAGCGAGGGCCCGATGGACGTCCCCGCGAAGCTCGACAAGGTCGACGTCGGCCACCGCAGCCTCGCGATCGACGCCATCGTCGTCGACGTCCTCCGCCGCGGCCTCGCCAAGCCCCTCGCCGAGGGCCTCGTGATCGAGGCCGAGGGCTTCGCCCGCTGCAAGTCGACCGTCGACATGGACGTCGGCATGAAGAACTTCATCCAGAACGGCCCGCGCGTCCCCGCGGCCTTCTTCCACGAGTGATCGAGAGCGAGGAGAGCGTCATGTCCAACCCGTCCATCGTCATCCTCGAAGGCGCGCGCCGCACCCCCCGCGCCGACATCCTCGTCGACAACAAGGAGGCCGGCCTCTTCGCCCGCTTCACCACCACCCAGCTCGGCGGCTTCGCCATCGGCGCCACGCTCGAGGCGACCAAGCTCGACAAGCGCCTGATCGGCCACTGCGTGATGGGGATGGCCCAGCACAGCCACCGCGACAGCATCTACGGCGCGAAGGGCATGGCGTTCCGCGGCGGCCTCGACCAGACCGTCCCCGCCCTCACCGTCGCCCGCATCTGCGGCAGCGGCGCCGAGGCGGTCGCGGTCGGCGCCGAGATCATCCTCGCCGGGATGCGCCACGACGCCGAGCGCCCGTTCATGGTCGTGGGCGGCGCCGAGTCGATGCAGTATCCCTTCACGCTCTACGGCCAGCGCGGCAAGAAGGTCGGCGAGGCGGTGCAGAAGTACGGCCCCATCGACGCGAAGTCCCTCCCGCCCGGCACGTTCCTGCAGGACATGCTCCTCATGAGCCTGTACGACCCGTCGGCGAAGATGGCGATGGCCAACACCGCCGAGGAGCTCGGGCGGCGCTACGGCATCACGCGCGACCAGGCCGACCAGTTCGGGCTCCGCTCGCACCAGCTCGCCAAGAAGGCGCGCGACGCCGGCGCCTTCACCGAGGAGACCGTGCCGGTCGTGGTCGAGAGCGGCGACGAGAAGCTCACCGTCAAGCACGACACCCACATCCTCGAGGACGCCTCGCTCGCCAAGATGGGGCGCCTCCCGCCCGCGTTCGAGCCGGGCGGCATCGTGACCGCCGGCAACGCGAGCGCGGTCGTCGACGGCGCGGGCGCGATGATCATCGGCCGCGAGGACGACGCCAAGAAGCACGGCGCGAAGCCCCTCGCGCGCATCGCGGGCATGGGCGTCGCCGCCTGCGCGCCCGAGATCATGGGCTGGGGCCCGGTCCCGTCGACCAAGCGCGCGCTCGCCGCCGCCGGCATCTCGGGCAGCGCGATCGATCACGTCGAGCTCAACGAGGCGTTCGCGCCCCAGGCCCTCGCGGTCATCAAGGACTTCGAGGGCATGGGCATCGCCCCCGAGAAGGTGAACCCCCTCGGCGGCGCGATCGCCCTCGGCCACCCGCTCGGCGCGACCGGCGCGATCCTCACCCTCACCTGCGCGTACGCGCTCCGGCGCGACAAGAAGCGCTACGGCCTCGTCACGATGTGCATCGGCGGCGGGCAGGGCATCTCGCTCGTCCTCGAGGCGATGTAAGCGCGCGGCGCGCGGCCACGTCGCGCGCCGCGGTCACTTGGCGGCGCGGTAGACCGCCGTGGACGTGATCCAATACACGGCCGCGGCGTCGGTCGCGATCGGGCCGGGGACACCCCCCGAATACCCGCCCCCCTCGCCGAGGGTCTCGACCGCGCCGCTCGCGAGCGAGACCCGCGACGTTTCGCGTGCATTCTGCACCCAAATGGAGTGCCGATCGAGCGTGAACGCCCCGCCCACCGCCGCGAGGGAGGCGGGGCGCGCGCTCCCGTCGAGGGGCACGCGCCGCAGCGTCTCGCCGTAGTTCCCGATCGAGAAGTAGACGTCGCGGCAGTCGGCGACCACGCCGCGCGGGAAGTGCTCCCCGGTCGCGATCGTCTCCGGCGCCCCGCCGGTGGTGCGCACCCGCATGACGCGATCGGCGCCGTAGTCGACCCAGTAGACCCACCCGTCGCGGACGGAGATCCCTTGTGCCCCCGCCCCGTCGGCGAGGTGGGTGGGCCGCGCCTGGCCGCGCGCGAGCTTCTCGATCCCCGTCTCGAGGCTGGCGACGTAGAGGGTGTCGCCGTCCACGGCGAAGTCGAACACGGACTCGATGGGCAGGAGCGACGTCTCGCCGGTCTGCTTGGCGACGCGGCTGACCCACCGCCCCCCGCCGCCGACGTAGAGGTCGGGGCCGGCCGAGACGATCCGGTAGGCTCCCGTCGGCGCGACCACGCGCGCGCCGGAGCCGTCCTTGCGCACGGCGCTCAGCGGTGTGCCACGTTCGTCCGAGGCGAAGAACACCTCCTCGTCGTCCACCGCGATCGCGCGGAGCGACGACCCGCGCGCGATCACTTCGGCGCGACCCGGGGCGCGATCGGCCGGCGCCGGCGCGACGCCCTCGCAGGCCGGACGCGGCGGCGGCGCGGGCGCGCCGTCGTCGCCGGCGATCGCCCCGCCGCACCCGGTGACCGCCACCCAGGCCAACCCGACCGCGACCTTCCCCCACCCCATCCCTCCACCTTAGACCCGCGAGAGGAGCGCGTCCACGCGGGCGCGGCGGCCCATCCCGACCCGCTCAGCAGCGCCGCTTCGCGACGGCGGCGGAGCGCGGGCGGCGAGGCGCGGCCGCCTTCGCGCGCGCCAGGCTAGCGCGGATCGCGCGCGCGCGCGCCTCGAGCGATCTCTTCCCCGAGCCCGCGAGCTCGTCGAGCAGCCGCCCCAACTCCGGGAGGAGCCGCGGGTCGCGCGCGGCGAACGCGGCGAACGAGTCGACCGCCCACGCCCTCACGAAGGCCTGCGGGTGCTCGGCGTCGCGGCGCAGGATCGAGAGGGCTCGCCTTCGCTCGCGGGCCGTCCAATCGAACAGCGGCAGCGCCCGCACGATCTGGAGGTGGATCTCCCACGACTCGTGCTCGGCGAGCGGGCCGACGAAGATACCCTTGTGAGGCTCGACCCACTCGACGCGCTCGCGCGCGAGCTTCTCGAGCAGGTCGAGCGCGCGCATCGCGACGAGCCAGTCGGAGCTCTCGGCGAGCGAGGCGAGCTCCACGACGCGGGGCGGATCGGCGCGCACCATCGCGAGCACCTCGCTCGACCGCGCGATCGATCGCCGGTCGCCGCCGGAGAGGAGGTCAGCGAGCGAAAGAGCTCGGCTCTTCTTGGCCATCCCGAGGCATCTTCACCCGGATCCGGCGGCCGCGGAAAGCGGCTCAGCGCGCGAGGGCGGCGTCGATCTGGGTGAGCACGGTCGCCTTCGACAGCCCGTGCTCCTTGTAGGTGACCACCCGGTTCTTGTCCAAGAACGCGCTCGGCGCGGTGGAGTTGGAGACCTTGAGCTTGCTCCAGACGGCCCCCGTCGGATCGGCGTAGACCCGGACGTTCGAGAGCCCGGCGAGCTTGTACGCGGCGCGCCACTGGGCGCAGGAGGTGCCGTTGTCGTCGTGCACCACGTGCACCACCGCGACGTTCTTCGAAGCCACCGCCGTCGCGACGTCGTCGGTGAAGCTCGCTGTCGCTTGGCACGTCGGGCAGTGGGTGTGCGCCGCGAAGATCCACGTGGCGGACGCGCCGCACACCTCGTCGATCGTGGCCGGCGCGTTGGTCTCGCAGTCGCGAACGTCGAGCTTGCCGATCGCGTCGCCGACCTCGTAGCCCGCCTTCGCTCCCGCGGCGGGGCAAGCGCTCGCGCCCCAGCCCGCCGGGAGCGGCGCCGGCTTCACGTCCCCGGACGACGACCCGCCGCTCGAGGTCGACCCGCCGCCGCTGCTGGTGCTCCCGGTCCCCGCGTTCTCCCCCGAGCCGCTGGAGGAGCTCGACGCAGCCGGCGTAGCGGGCCCCTCCGGTGTGGGCGACGAGCTGGCCGTACAGGCCACGAACGCGAATAGAGTCAAGGAGATGGACGTGATGGCGAGCGCGCGCATGGACCGCAATACGCCGGAGGTGGGGCGCGGTTTCGCGAGCCCAACCGATTTTTCGCGATACCCGCGGTGGCGCTCCAGCGTATCGCGCTCGTGATCGCCGCACGCAGCATGGCCTGGCGCTGGGTCGCCGGCCTCGCGCTCCTCACCGCGTCGTCTGGCTGCTCGTCGCCGGGCGCCGCGCCCTCCGCTTCGAGCGCCCAGGACGCGGGCGCGGGCGACGACGCGGGCACGAAGCCGTGCGGGCCGCCGCCCGGCGGTTGGGAGGCGGGCCGTGATCCGCCGGCGCCGTGCGTGCGCGAGGTGCGAGGAGCGGTCCGCGTCGCAGGCGGCGGCGCGCTCGCGTCCCCGGACGTCAGCGTCTGCGGGAGAGCCTGCTTTCGCGGCCGCGGCGACGCCACCGGCGCGTTCCGGGTGCCGGTGAACACCCACCTCCCCGAGGGTGGGTACGTGCTCTTCGTCCACGGGCGCCCAGCCCATGCCAGCACCTTCGTCCGGTTGCCGCCCTCGCCGCCGGAGAACGTCGACCTCGGTACGCTGGTGGTCCCCGCGTTCACCTCCGTCGGCGCCGCGCTCCCCGCCGACGGCGCCCCCGCGACCACCGTGACCGCCGGAGCGATCTCGCTCTCCGTCGCGGCGGACACGACGTGGGACCTCGCGATCGAAGATCTCCTCGACGAGGCGGAGGGGCGCAAGCTCCGCGTCGCCGCCGGCCCGGCCCCCGACGTCGCCGGCGGCGCCGCGCTCGTGTACGCGCTCGGACCGTTCTCCGCGACGCCGTCCAAGAAGGTCGGGCTGCGGGTGAACGAGGCCGGCGGCATGAGCGCCGGCGCGGCCGTCGAGATCCTCGAGATGGCCCCCCTCGGCTTGGAGGGCGAAAACGCCGCGGGCCGCATGCGGATCGCGGCGCGAGGTCACGTGTCCGCCGACGGGAAGGGGATCGAGACCGACCCCGGCGAGGGCCTCACGGTCTTGACCTGGGTCGCGATCCGGCCCGTCCGCTGAGAGGCCCCGCGCGAACGTGACATTCCTGTGCCGCGCGTTGACCCCGCGCGGGCTAGGGTCGACAATCGGCGCCGATGTCGCTCTCGCGTCGCAGCTTCTTGCTGACCCTCGGGGTCGCCGCGATCGCCGCGTGCAAGCGCGACGCCGTCGCCGGGCGCTCGAGGCCGCTCGTGATCGCGCTCGGCCCCGCCTACGCGCCCAAGAGCGCCGAAGCCCTCCGCGCCGCGTGGGCTTCGGCGTCGGGCCTCACCCTCGAGCTCCGCGTGCTCCCGTCGGCGACCGCGGTGATCGACGCCCTCCAGGGCGGGCGCGCCGACGCCGGGCTCCTCTCCCTCATCGACTACCTCTACTGCCACGACGTGCTCGGCGCCGAGCCGATCGCGCAGGTGGTCCGCGGCCAAGGGCGCGCGACGCAGTCGGGCGAGCTCGTGGTGCAGGCGAGCTTCGACGGCGCCGCGCTGGCGTCGCTCGCGGGCAAGCGCGTCGGGTTCGTGGACCAGCTCTCGACGACGGGGTTCCTCCTTCCGGCCGCTCGCCTCCGCGAGGCCAAGGTCGCGTTCGAGCCGGTGTGGCTCGGCTCGCACGACGCGGTGCTGGCCGCGGTCGAGAGCGGCAGCGTCGCCGCGGGCGCGACCTACGCCGGCCACGCGAGCGGCCGCCCGCCGCTCCGGGTGCTCGCCGAGACGGGCTCGATCGCCAACGAGCCGGTGTTCGTGGCCTCCACCGTCCCTGCCGACGTCCGCGCCGCGCTCGCGAAGGGGCTCACCGCCGCCGCGCCTCCGGGGGCGCTCGACGGCGTGGCCGACGTCACCGGGTTCCGCGCGGCGGACTCCAAGGACTACGCCACCGCGAGCGATCGGGTGCGCGCGGCGGGGCGCGAGGTCGAGGATCTCGTGCCCGGAGGGTGGCGCCGCGCCAACGAGCAGCGCCGGCCGATGTGGTCCTACGGGCAGTAGCCGCTCACTCGTCGTCGTGGCGCCCGCGGTCGTGCCCGTGCCGCGGGCCGCCGCCCTTCTCCATCCGCACCGCGAGCTTCTCGCGCTGGTCGGGCTTGAGGATGGGCAGGAGCTGGCCCACGATCTCCGCCTGCTCGGCGATCGGGCCGCCCGACATCTTCACGTCGGGCGGCGGGATCTGCTTGGCGTCGAAGCCGTCCTTCTCGAAGGCGGCGAGCACGGCGTCGAGGTGCTTGCGCACCTGCTCGCGGTTGCCGTCGGACTTGGGGTCGTCCTTGCTGCTCGCGACCGACGCGAGCTTCTTCTTTTGCTCCTCGTCGAGGTCGAGGTCGCGCGAGAGCTTCTGGAGCATCGCCTTCCCCGCCGAGGGGGGCCGGCCGAGGCCGCGGATCGCGTCGCGATCGGCGTGCGCCGCGCGCACCTTCGCCACCGCCGCCGCGCGCTGCTTGGCGTCGAGCGACGCGTAGAGCGCGTCGAGCGCCGCGGACTCCTTGGCCTGGTGCGCCTTCGCCGCCTTCTCGAGCGTCGCCCAGTGCGCGTCGAGCTTCGCGTTGTCGAGCTTGCCTGCGCGCACGCCGGCGACGAGGTCGGCGTGGTACCCCTTGAGCTCCTCGCGCGCGAGCCCCTCGTCGGGGCGGAGGGTCTTCTCGATCTCGTCGAGCTTCGTCTTCTGCGCGTCGGCGAGATCGCCCTGGCGCGCGGCCTGGATGAGCGCCGCCGCGGGGTTGCCCTGGAGCGCGGCCGACCGCGCGCGCGCCCCGCTCGCGATCGGCGGCAGCCCCGAAGGAGGCGCGGCGACCACGGAGGTCGACGTGGACGGCGTGCCTGCGGGGCTGGCCTTGGAGCCCGAGCACCCGTCTCCGCACGCGGCGCACGCGAGCGTGAGCGACGCAGCGGCGACGTGGACCCAACGAGAAGACGACATCGGCGAGAGCCTCCGCGACCGTTGTAGCACTTGGGCTCGACGCGAGCGCGCGAGAACGCGACCGGACTCGACCGTCACTCGGGACGAGCGCGCACGAACTTCTCGAACACCACGATCTCGACCGGCGTCTCGTCGCCGATCTTGGTGAGGACGCTCTTCACCCGCGGCCAGTCGAGGCCTCCGAGGCCCGTGCCGATGCGCGGGACGCCGATGCGCGCGACGCCCGCTCGCCCCGCGAGCTCGACGGTCCGCGTCATCGCCTTGGTGAGCGCGGCGAGCTTGGCGCGGCTCTTCCAGTGCTCCTGGAGCGCGAGGCTGTAGACCGTCGTCTCGCCGTCGATGAACACGAAGACGTCGCCGAGGCGGAAGCG
>JAEUKG010000796.1 GCA_016794325.1 Myxococcales bacterium
CCGCGGGCGCGGTGAGGCCGCTCGTGGGGGCCCCGCTCACCGCGCGCGGCGGGCGCGGAGCAAGACCTCGAGCAGCGGGTTCGGAAACCGCCGCGCCGCCGTGATCGCGAAGAAGGTCTCCGCCAGCGGCAGGGGCGCCACCTCCACCAGCACCCCCTCGCGGAGCTCGTCCTGCACGACGATCGGCGGCACCACCGCGAGGCCCGCGCGCTCGCGGGCGAAGAGGCGCAGCATCGCCATGTCGTCCACCTCGGCGGCGACCCGAGGCCGCACGCCGAGGCGCGCGACGAGCGCGTCGAAGCCGGCGCGGATGCTGCTCTCGGCCGCGGGGAGCACCAGCGGCTCGCTGGCGAGCAGCGCGGCGAGGTCGCTCGGACGGCGCCTCCTCCGCGGCCGGCCGACGAGGCTCACCGGCTGCTTGGCGATCGGGTGCGCGACCCGCGTGGTCGCCGCGTCGCGCGGCGGAGCGGCGTTGCCGAGCACGACGTCGAGCTGGTGCGCGTCGAGCGCGCGCAGCAGGTCGGCGAAGCCGCCGGAGCGCACGACGATCTCGACGTCGTCGCGCGCGAGGAGCGGCTGGAGGAACCCGAGCTGGAAGTTGCGCGAGAGCGTCGCGAGCGAGCCGATCCGGAGCGGGCGCCGCGGGGCCTCCTGGCCCCCGAGCGCGCTCTCGAGCTCCCGGCCGTGGGCGAAGATGGCGTCCGCGTGGTCGAGCGCGATGCGACCGGCCTCGGTGAGGACGAGCGCCTTGCCGCGGCGCTCGAAGAGCGGGTGACCGAGCTCGTCCTCCAGCTTCTGGATCTGCATCGAGACCGCGGACTGCGACACGTGGAGGCGCGCCGCGGCTCGCGTCAGGTTTCCCTCGTGCGCGACCGCCCAGAAGTAGTGGAGGTGGTGGAAGTTGAACATCGCGATCGTTCTCCATCCTAGAACGATTCGTTCGATTCAATCGATTGGATCGATTCACGAAGAGGCCCTACGAACACCTCGTGGGGCTCGAGCAGACCGGCGGTCGGGACCGCCCGGCCCTCGACCCCGCGCGCCCGACGTGGAGGGCAGGAGATCGCCATGCGCTACAAGCTCGATTCGAACGGTCGGAAGCGGGTCACCCTCATCGCCGGCGACGGCATCGGCCCCGAGGTCGCGAACGCCACGCGCCGCATCGTGGACGCGACGGGCGTGAAGATCGCCTGGGAGGAGCGCGAGGCCGGCGCCGAGGTCTTCAAGCGCGGCCTGCCGAGCGGCGTGCCGCCGGAGACGATCGCGTCGATCAAGGAGACGCGCGTCGCCCTCAAGGGCCCGCTGGAGACGCCGATCGGCTTCGGCGAGAAGAGCGCGAACGTCACGCTCCGCAAGCTGTTCGAGACCTACGCGAACGTCCGCCCCGTGCGCGAGTTGCCCGGGGTCAAGACGCCCTTCGCCGGCCGCGGGGTCGATCTGGTGGTGGTCCGCGAGAACGTCGAGGACCTCTACGCGGGCATCGAGCACATGCAGACCCCGGGCGTCGCCCAGTGCCTCAAGCTCATGTCCAAGAAGGGGTGCGAGCGCATCGTGCGCCTCGCGTTCGAGGTCGCGGTGGCGGAGGGGCGCAAGAAGGTCCACTGCGCGACCAAGGCCAACATCATGAAGCTCACCGAGGGCCTCATGAAGCGCACCTTCGAGGAGGTCGCCAAGGAGTACCCGCGGATCGAGGCGAGCCACATCATCATCGACAACTGCGCGCACCAGGTGGTCCGCACCCCCGAGCAGTTCGACGTGATCGTCACGTCGAACATGAACGGCGACATCCTCTCCGACCTCACCTCGGGCCTCATCGGCGGCCTCGGCTTCGCGCCCGGCGCCAACCTCGGCGACGACGTCGCGATCTTCGAGGCGGTGCACGGCAGCGCCCCCAAATACGCCGGCAAGAACGTCATCAACCCGTCGGCGGTGCTCCTCTCCGCCACGATGATGCTCCGCCACCTCGACGAGTTCGCGGCGGCGCAGGCGATCGAGAGCGCGCTCGTGGTCACCCTCGAAGAGGGCGTCTTCACCCGCGACGTGTCGCCGGCGGGCAGCGTCTCGACGACCGCGTTCACCGACCGGATCATCGCCAACCTCGGCAAGCGCTCGGAGCGCTGGCGGAGCCGCGACCACAAGGCCCTCCGGATCGCGCCGCTCGCCGCCGCGCGCGACTACGTGCGCCCGAAGAGCCGCCGCACCGTCGGCGCCGACGTCTTCGTCGAGTCGCCGGCGTCCCCCGACGAGCTCGGCAGGAGCCTGGAGGCGATCGCCGAGGGCAGCCCGCTGCGCCTCAAGATGATCTCGAACCGCGGCACCAAGGTCTACCCGAACAACGGCGGCATGACCGACTGCGTCGACCACTGGCGCTGCCGCTTCGTGCTGCGCGACGGCGCGGCGAGCCTCGACGACGCCGCGCTGCTGCGGCTCGTCGGCACGATCGCGACCGCGCACCGCTGGATGCACCTCGAGAAGCTCGAGGAGCTCGACGGCGAGCCGGCCTTCACCCGCGCCCAGGGGGAGGATTGACGTCCCGACCCGCCGCGCCCGGCGTCACGTCGCGGCGGCGCGGGCGAGGCGGAGGAGGGCGCTGCGGAGCTTGCCGTGCGCGTTGTAGGCCCGCACGTAGTCGGACTCGTAGCGCGCCCCCTTGGCGCGGATGACCGCGGCGAGGGCGGCGCGCTCCCCCGCCGTCCAGCGGTCGATCCCCGGGAGGATACCGACCAGCGGCGCCCACCGCCGGAACGCGAGGCGCTCGTCGGCCGACCACGTCTCGAGCCCGCGCACCGCGAGCGCGCGGGCCGCCTCCTCCTGGCACACGTCGAGGCCCCCCTCGCGGTCGGCGCCGAAGCGGCGCGCGAGCGAGTCGGTGATCGCGAGGCCGAGGGCGCCGAGCGGGAACACGCCGACGATGTCGGGTCGAGGCGCCCCGCGCTCCAGGAACATGTCGACGCTCGACAGCTCCTGCAGCGTCTCGACGCTGGACCGGTAGCCCGGCTTTCGCCGCATCTTCGCGAGCTCGCGCTCGACGAGGCGGACGACGGCCGGGTCGCGCGGCTTGAAGCCGAGCTTCTGGTAGAACCACCACGCCCCCGAGGCGAGCCCCTCGGCGTTGTCGTGCCCGAGCTGGTACGGCGGCGCGCTGAACGCCTTGGCGCCGAGCAGGCTCGCGGTCGCGGCGAGCGCGCGACCGTAGATGTGCGCCGCCTCGTGGCCTCGCCAGGTGTCGAACACGTTGTAGGCCATCTCCGCCGACTCGTTGACCGCGGCCGCGAGGACGTAGCCGATCGGCACGCCGTTCTTGATGGTCAAGAAGCCGTAGACCGACTCGACGAGCAAGCGCCGCTCCGGCCTCATGCCGATCGCGACGAACGCGAGCCCGTCGTCGAACTCGACGACGCGCACGTCGCGCGGATCGCCGTAGCAGAACGCGTCGAGGTCGCGGCTTCGAGCGATCATCGCCTCGCGCGCGAGGCCGACGAGGCGCTCGCCCTCCGCCTCCGAGACGGCGCGCACGCGCTTCGGCGCCTCCCCGATGGCCTGCCACAGGTCCGGCCGACCGCGGCGGAGGGGCTCGCGCTGGAAGCTCTGGGGGAACGAGAAGCCCTCGAGCTTCTCGCGCGTCCGCGCGGGGCCGCCGGCCCCCCACTCGAGCTTGAGCAGGAGCTGCATCTCCTCGTAGAGCTGCTGGCGCGCGGCCGGCGACGTCGGGAGCCGCCACCAGCGCTCGAGGAGGAACGCGGCGTCGGTCTCGGAGCGGCCCTTCAGGCGCTCGATCCAGCCGCGCACGCCGAGGTCGTAGTCCTCGAGGCCGATGTTCTCGGGGTACGTGACGAGCAGGTTGAGGCGCTCACCGAGCCGAGCGTCGTCGCGGAGGTAGTCCCACGCCACCGTCAGGCGCTCGGGGAAGCGCTGCGCGAGCCACCGGGCGGTGTCCGCGAAGAAGGTGTAGTACACGTCCGTGCCGGCGATGCCGCTGTCGTCGAGCTGGCTCCGGAAGCGGAGGAGGTCCGGGCGCCGGTCGAAGCGCGCGAGCGCGGCCTCGACCCGCGCGAGGACGGTCGCATCGTCGGGATAGGCGCGCAGGAAGCACAGAACGTCGTGGTACTCCGCCACCGCGTCCGCGCTGGGGAGGCGCGCGCGATCGAGCCGATCGAGGATCTCGAGCTTGGCCGCCGCGCACCCGGCGCCGAAATCGGCGGCGATGGCGCGGAGCTTGGCGAGGTCGCGGCGCGGGCTCTTCGGCGGGCTCTTCGTAGACCCACGCTTCGCGGGCCGAGGCTTGGAGGGTGCGGACACGAGAGGGCTCCTTCGACCGCGACACTACTCCCTTTTGTCCGCGCCGCGGCGGCCTCGGCGCGCGCGAATTCTGCGCCGTGCCGGGTCGAGCCCGGAGCACGACCGTTGAGCGAGCCGGAGGCTCCGCACTAGGATGCGGCCATGGGAAAGAAGCCCTCGGACATCGACGCGTACCTCGCGACCGTCCCCGCGGACCGGCGCGCGGCGCTCGAGAAGCTGAGGCGGGCGATCCGCTCGGTCGTCCCCGCCGCCGAGGAGTGCATCAGCTACTCGATGCCGGCGTTTCGGCATCGAGGGCACGTGATCGCGGGCTTCCTCGCGACCGCGAAGGGGTGCTCGTATTACCCGTTCAGCGGCACGACGCTCACCACGCTCTCGCCGGCGCTCGCGGCGTACGGCCGCACGAAGTCGGCGCTCCACTTCGACCCCGCGCGTCCGCTGCCGGTGGCCCTCGTGCGCAAGCTCCTCGCGGCGCGGATCGCGGAGCTCGGC
>JAEUKG010000806.1 GCA_016794325.1 Myxococcales bacterium
GGCGACTGCGGCGCGCCGAAGTCGAAGCCCGCGCCGAGGTCGGTCGGCACCGGCGGGATCGATCCGAAGTCGGGCACCGACGGCTGGCGCGGACGCGCGGGCCGCGGTGGGACGGGCGGGGGCGGCGGCTTGCCCTGCGAAGACGGCGCGGGCGGCGGGATCTTCGGCGGCGGGCCCGCGGGCCGGCGGTCGAGCGCCGTGTTCGGCCGCGGCGGGGCCCCGAGCTCGGCGAACCCCGGCGGCGGATCCGTGCCGACGCCCCGGGGCGCGAGATCGGTGATGGTCCTCTCGTCGGCGTCGTGCTCGTCGTCGTCGGCCGGGAGCGCGGCGTCGAGGTCCTCGCGGCGGAGCATCTCGCCCGACGCGAGCGTCGTCACGTCGAAGGGATCGATGCCGCCGCCGCGCGTCGCCTGCGCGAGCACGCCGAGCGGGGCGGCGCCGATGCGGGTCGGGCCCTCGCCGCCCATGCCGCTGTCGGGCGGCATCGACGGCGGGGGAGCGGTGCGCGCGCCGAGCCCGCTCATGACGCCCGGGCCGGCGATCGTGCGCTCGTCGTCGTCGGGCGCGGAGGGGACCACGTCGTCGATCTCGAGGATCTCGTCCTCCGGCTCCGGCTCGGGCGGCGGCCGCTGGGGCGCGGCTCGCCGCGCGCCGCTCGGCGCCGCGGCGCCGAGGACGGAGCGGCCGACGGTCTCGAGGGCCGCGCGCATCTCGCTCGCGCTCCGCCAGCGGTTCGCCTTGTCGAACGCGAGCGCGCGATCGATCACCGCGCACAGCGGCGGCGGGACCCACGGCGCGACCGCGCCGAGCGTGCGCGCGGGCTGGCTCGCGGCGGCGATCAAGAACTGGCTGATCGTCTCGGCCGCGTGCGGGTTCTGCCCCGACGCGAGGACGAAGAGCGTCGCGCCCGCGGCCCAGAGGTCGGACTGCGCGTCGACCTGGTCCTGGAAGCCCATGACCTGCTCCGGCGGCATGAACTCGGGCGTGCCGAGGAGCATGCCGGTCGCGGTGCGGTCCATGGTGCCGAGCGCCTGGCGCATCTGGGCGACGCCGAAATCGAGCACCTTGAGCGTGCCGTCGGGCAGCACCCACAGGTTCTCCGGCTTGATGTCGCGGTGGATGATCGACTTCTCGTGGGCCGACTCCAAGACCGACAGGAGCTGCGCGCCGAAGTCCACGACCTCGGGCAGCGGCAGGCGGCCGCCGAGGCGCATCCGCCGCCCCTCGAGGAGCTCGCCCTCGAGCAGCTCCATGACGATGAACGCCGCGCCGTCCTCGGTGACGTCGTCGTAGAGGACCTGCACCACGCCCGGGTGGCCCACCGTGTTCGCGGCGTAGCCCTCGCGGAGGAAACGCGCGCGGACGTCGGGGTTGCGGGTGAACTCCGGGTGGAGGATCTTCACCGCGACGCGGCTGCCGTTCTTGTGCGTCGCCGCGAAGACGGTGGCGACTCCGCCCTGGGCGAGCTTGGCGTCGATGCGCCACTTGTCTTTGAGCACGCTCCCAACGCGCCCGCTCTGGCCGAAGGCCTGCTCGCCCATCTTGGCGAAGCGTATCACGGTGACGCGCGCGCTTAACAGGTTCGTAAGCCTATGTTCCCGCAACCAAATCCGCTCTTCCCTGCGGCGCCGTGTCGCCTCGAGCGGCGGCGGAGCTCGGCCTCGGCGATCGCATTGGCCCTCCCCGCCCATCCCAGGCCCGACGCGTCGAGCGCGTCGAGCGCGTCGAGCGCGTCGGGCGCGTCAGGTGAGGCCGAGCCAGCGGCGGAGCTTCCGCGCCGCCTGACGCGACACGTCGACGCCGTGGCCGCCCGTCACCTTCGCCGTATAGCCGCCCGAGGCCACCGGCTCGAGCCGCTCGGTGTGGTCGAGGTTCAGGAGCGCGCGACGGTGCACGCGCTCGAAGACGCCCTGCGGCAGCTTGGCCTCGAGCTCCTGGAGCGTGAAGTCGGTGAGGAGCTTCTGGTCCTTGGTGAAGACGGTGACGAGCGCGCCGTCGAAGACGGCGTGCGTCACGTCGTGCGGGTTCAGGAGCACGACGCCGCCCTTGGTCGGCACCGCGAGCTTCTGGAGCGCGGGCCGGGCGGCGGGATCGCCGGCGGCCGCGGCGGGGCGCTCCTCGCGATCGAGGTGCTTCTTCGCCCGGTCGAGCGCCTTGTCGAGGCGCGCGGTGTCGACGGGCTTGAGCAGGTAGTCGATCGCGCCGACGTCGAACGCCTTGAGCGCGTGCTCGGGGTGCGCGGTGAGGAAGATGACGTAGGGGCGGTCCTCGGCCATCGCCTCGACGAGCTCGATGCCCGTCTTGCCCGGCATGTTGATGTCGAGGATCGCGACGTCGAACTCCTCGCGCGCGAGGCGCTCGAGCACGGCGTCGGCGCTGTCGCACTCGACGACGAGCTCGGCCTGCGCCGACTCCTCGAGCAGGCGCACGACGCGCTTGCGGGCCATCGACTCGTCGTCGCACACGATCACGCGCAGAGGCAGGCTCACGTCGCAGGCTCCTTCTGGGGCTTCTTCCCGTCGTTCGCCCGGTCGGGCGGCTGGATGACGATCTCGGCCACGGTCGTATCACCCTCGCCGCGCATCTCGAACCTCGCCCGCGATCCGTGCGAGAGCCGGAGCCGCTTCTCGACGATGGCGAGGCCGTGGCCGCCGTCGCGCGGGCCGCGGAAGGCGCCGGGGTTCTGGAGGGTGAGGGTGGTCACGCCGCGCTCGTGGCGCACCGAGAGGCGCACCGTCCCCCGGTGGCCCGCCGCCGGCCCGTGCTTCATCGCGTTCTCGGCGATGG
>JAEUKG010000815.1 GCA_016794325.1 Myxococcales bacterium
CGCTTCGAAACAAGCTCAAGCGCGCCCTCGTCGCGGTCACGGCCGCGGCGGGCGTCGTCACCCTCGCCGCGTGCGACGACGTCATCTCCGACCCGACGTTCCGGCTCTGGTGCGGCGAGGACAAGCTCTGCTCGTGGAACGTGGACTCCGGCCGCATCCGGCGGGCCGCGACCTGGCACGAGGACGACTGGGGCGTCTCCTTCGAGGAGACCCCCACCCGCATCTCGCAGACGCTCCGCTCCACGCCGCCGTGCCTCCTCTTCACCACCGTCGCCAACGTCGAGCCCACCGCCCAGCTCGCGGTCGAGCTCGACTTCGACGGCGACGGCAAGGTCGACGCGAGCTACCCGATCCCGCAGGCGGCGTGGCGCGAGGAGAAGACGCTCATCTCCGCGCCCGACGTCTACGGCCCCAACGCCACCCTCGCGATCCACAAGCGCGGCCCCGGGCGCGCGGTGCTCGCCGAGCTCCGGGTGCAGAAGCGCGACACCTGCGACCGCGCGAGCGCCCCTCCCGTCAAGGAGCTCAAGGTCGGCCAGGCCTGCAAAGAGAGCGCGCAGTGCGCGAGCGGGGTGTGCTGCGCCGGGATGTGCGGCGAGTGCTGCCCGGTCCTCGTGCCCGACCAGAAGCCCTCGCCGTGCGCCGCCGACCGCTGCAAGGAGCGCGAGGACACGTGCAAGAAGAGCGCGTTCTTCGCGGGGCAGAACTCCCCGTTCCAGTGCGACCCCGGCCAGGGCCTCGCCCGATCGGGCGCACCCTGCACGCAGAACGAAGACTGCGTCTCCGGCGCCTGCGAGGGCGCGATCGTGCGGACGACGGCGCCGACGTCGCCCGACGGCGGCGCGGCGTGCGACGCGCAAGCCAAGCCCAAGGGCGGCGCCCTCGTGACGTCGGCGATCGCGGGGCGGTGCCGCTGAGCCGACCCGCATGCAGGAGGCCTACGACCGCTACGGTCGCGCTCTGATCCGCAAGGCCGAGCGCATCCTCGGGAGCCGTGACGACGCGCTCGACGTCGTGCATTCGCTCTTCGCCGATCTCGTCGAGCAGACCCCCGCCCCCGTCCTCGATCTCCCCTACCTCTACCGCGCCGTGACCAACCGCTGCCTCACCCTGCTCCGCGACGAGAAGAACCGCGCCCGGCTGCTCGCCGAGCACGACGTCGCGCTCCGCGGCCCGACGCGCACGCGGCTCGACGATCGCGTCGTCGACACCGACCTCCTCGCGAAGCTCGTCGCGCGGCTCGAGCCCGTCGAGAGCGAGATCCTCGTGGCCCACGTCTTCGACGACATGAGCCAGGACGAGATCGCGAGCCTGGTGTCGCTCAGCCGCAAGACGGTCGGCAAGAAGCTCGAGAAGATCGCCGAGGTCGCCCGCGACGTCGCCCTCGCGCCGAGCGAGCCGGAGGTGCGGTCGTGAGCGCCGGCGACGTGCGGTGCCCGGTCTCCTGGCTCGAGCTCGAGCGGCTCGCGCTCGGCGAGCTCGACGCGACCCGCGCGAGCGCCGTGCGCGCGCACGTCGCCGGGTGCGACGCGTGCGCCGCGTGCGCGCGCCGCATCGACGACGACGCGAGCGCGCCCCTGCCGGCGCTGCCGCCGCGCGCCGCGCGCGGGGGCGGCGCCGCCGTGACCCCGATCGGCGCGCGAGGCGCGGTCCGCGAGCCGGGCCGCGGCGGGGCGTTCGGCCGCGTCGCCGGCGCCCTCGCCCTCGCCGCGTCGGTCGCGCTCTTCTTCGCGCTGCGGCCCGAGGAGCCCGTCGACGAGCCGCGGAGCGGCGTGAAGGGCGGCGACGTCACCCTCGAGCTCGCGCGCGAGGCGGGGGGAGGCACGCCCGCCGAGGCCGGCGTCTTCCAGGACGGCGACCGCTTCAAGGTCGTCGTCTCGTGCCCGCCCCGCCTGCGCGCGCACTGGGACGTCGTCGTCTACGACGAGTCCGGGGCGTCGTTCCCGCTCGCGCCCGCCGTCATCGCGTGCGGCAACGGCGTCGCGCTCCCGGGCGCGTTCCGGCTCACGAGCGCGCGCGAGGCCACCGTGTGCGCCGCGTGGAGCGAGCGCGGCCCGGTGGCGCGCCGCGATCTCGAGGAGCTCGCCGGGCCCGGCCACCGCGACGCCCGCGTGTGCAAGACGCTGCGCCGCGGCCCGTGAGCCCGTGCCCCGGGTTGTGAGGCGGCGCCCGGCGCGCCGGCTCGGCCATGGAGTATACCGGGTATACTCCGGGGTGTACCCGGTATACTCGGAGGCGACGGGCGCGCGCCGCCCGCGAAAATCGGCTCGATCGCGCCGAAGGCCGGCCGAGCGCGCGCGCGAAATCGGGCCCTCTCTCTCCTCGCGCTCCGGGTGACGCAGGAGACTCTCTGCGCTCCGAGTGTCGGCCTCGTCGTCGAGGTCGACGGCGCCGCTCACCGGGGACGCGAGCTCGACGGCGCCGTGCGCGACGGGCTCCTTCGCCGCTTCGGCTACCGCGTCCTCCGCATCCCCGCCGACCTCGTCGAGCGCGACTCGCCGCGGCCGTCGCCCTCGTCATCGCGGCCCTCCGGTAGCCGCTCCAGCTCAGCCAACCGTTACACCGGCACTCGCGGGCAGTGCCACGGGGAACCGTTCGCAACGCTCGCGCCGGTGCAGGCTACTTCTTCAAGTCGGCTTCCAACACCTCGTTGCTGGGCCACCGAGGCCCCTGGCACTCCGGGACGTCCCGCTCCTTGTGGGAGAAGTGCCGCTTGGATGTGAACGCCACGCACGCAAGCCGGAGCAGGTGGTGACTTCGCCTTTCGACTTCCATCGGACCGTCTCTCGCGATTCGGGCCCCTGTCTTATGCGTGGGGCTGCCTCCGCGTGGCTCCCCAGAGGACTCTCACCTCCTGGCTTCGGTTTCATGCTGAAATCGGCGGCTTCGCAAGCGAAGCCGCCTCAGGGGGCGGCTCGTTCTCCGAGCGGTCCTGCACGCACCGTATGATGCTCGCTTCACCGTGGCTGCGAACTCCGCAGCTTGCGTGCTTCGGCCTCAAGCCGGTCGAGCTCCTCACGTAGGCGAACCCCAAGTCCCGATCGGAAGCGAGGCTCAGCGAGACGTCGGGCTTCGGCAACGTAGTCCTCCACTGCTCGAGGCTCGCCGCACTCAAGCGCCGCGGTCGCCGCGACGACGTTCGCGTAGCAGCCTCGCTGATCGTCGCCCAACTCGGTGCAGACTCGAACCAGTGCCTCGGCGGCTTCGAGCGCCTCAGCCGGTCTTCCCGCCTGTCGCGCCATGCTCGATACCAAGGAGAGCGCCTCCTCCATCTTCCAATTGCTGGCGTCCAACCTCTCGAGTAGCTGCCTTGCGTCCCGAGCGGTCTCCAGTGCCTCGACCGGATGGCCCCCTCCCCGGGATAGCAGACTCGCGCGCAGCAGGAGTGCATCACCCAGGAAAGTCGTCTCGGATGCTGACGTTGCTCGCTCAACTGCAATCGCGTCGTCAACGAGCGCGAGTCCGTGGATGTGTTGGGAGACGGTCGCAGTGGGGTCGTCGAGGGCGAGCGACGCAAGCGCGAGGAGTCCGCTGGCCAAGGTTTGTGCATCGCCGGCTTCAGCGCAGAGCCGAACGGCTTCCTGAAACGCGGCCCGCGCGGAGCCAAAATCTCCAATGCGCCGGCATTGCGCTCCCTCCCGCAGCAGCTCGTTGACCTTCTCAGAAGCCATTGGCCGTCATGCAATCGTTGTAGTCCTGCTGACGCTCGGCCTCCTCGGGCGAGCAAGGCGTCTCGGTCGGGTCCCCCCAGTACTTTGTCGCAGTTCTGCAACAACGGCTGGTCCCGTCGAACCCCATCCCTGCGCACTGTGGGTACTGTGGTGAGTCAGGCGCTCCGGGCTCGCCCGGCGTTCGGTAGGGGCTTACTCCCGGGCCACCCGCCGAATCCTGGCTCGGCGTCGACTTGCCAGAGGCGGTCGGGGCTCGCACGGAGTAGGCCGCAGGACCACCGCCCGAGCCCGGCGAGCCCGGCTCGGGTGACGAGAAGCCGTTCAACGACGACGACAAC
>JAEUKG010000869.1 GCA_016794325.1 Myxococcales bacterium
TCCTCCACGAACGCCACGCCGCCGCCGCCACCGCCACCTCCCTCGGCGTCCACCGGGCGCGGCAAGCGCGACGCCGGGCGCGAGGTCGAAGACACGATCTTCTGACGCCCTGGTCCGGTGCGGGCGCCGAGAGCGCCTCAGAAGGTGCCGCGGAGGCCGCCGCCTCCGGGACCGAGGTAGATCCCGGTGCTCGCGCCCGAGCCCCCCGCGGGGAGCGCGAAGAAGCCCACCGCGGCCGCGGCGGCGCCGACGCCGAACGCGACGAAGCCGATGGTCGAGATCGTCCCGAACGTCTTCGTGGCGTCGAGATCGGAGCTCGCGTCGGGCGGGCAGCGACCGTCCACGCACCTGTCCTTGAGGGAGCCCGCCTTCGACAACGTGACGACGCCGGTGACGACGCCGACGCCGAGGCCGAGCGCGGCGGTGCCGAGGCCGCCGTAGACCAGCAGAGGACGGAGCGGCGATCTGCCGCCCGAGTCGGCGGGCGGCGCGGGCGGCGGCGGCGGAGGCTGCGCCGGGGGCGGCGGCGGCGGAGGCTGCACCGGCGGAGGCTGCACCGGCGGCGGCCGCGACGGCGCGGGGGCGTCGATCTCGACGTCGCGCGACTCGCCCTCGGCGAGCGAGACGTCCTTCTGCGCGCGCTCGCCGTCGATCTCCACCACCACGACGTGCGCGCCGGGGTTCACGACGCGGGGCGCGAGCGCCGCCTCCGCGGGGACGACGGCGCCGTCGACGGTGACCTTGGGGCTCGACGACGGCGCGGCGCCCTTCAGCTTGATCGTGAGCTGCGCGAGGCGCGTCCGCAAGGACACCGCGAGCTCGGCCGACTCGGTGCGCGCCTCGGCCGCCTTCTGCGACTCGTTCTTGCGCGGGGGCATGCGCGCGACCGACAGGAGCACCTCGCGGGCCTCGACGATCTGCCCGAGCGCGGCGTACGTCTTGCCGAGCTCGATCGCGGTGAGCGGCGTCTCGACGAGCGCGTGCGCGGCGCGGAGCTTCTCGAGCGCGCCCTTGAGGTCGCCGCTGTCGCGGAGCTGCTTGCCGCTCTTGTAGAGGGCGAGCGCGGTCTCGGCATCGGCGGCGGTGGGCTCGCCGGCGCGCGCCGGCGTCGGCGCGGCGAGCGTGGTCAAGGCACCGGCGACGAGCGCCGCGGCGACGCGGACCTTCAGGGAGGGCATGTGAGCATCTCGAAGCGCGAGGAGAAGGAGTGGCACGACTGCTTGATCTCGGCGGCGCCGAGGGCGCGGTCGTAGACGAGCACGACCGCGACGTCGCCTTTGTAGCGCCCGACGGCGACGCCCGCGGTGCGGTTCGCGCCGCCGATCACGAAGCGCGAGTTGTTGCCGGGCGACGGGCCCCCCGTCGGCGCGAGCGTCGCGTCGACGGCGCCGTCGAGCCACACCGAGCGGACGCTCGCCGCCGAGTCGAGCGTGGCGCCGATCATCACCCACTTGTCCTGCGTGATGGCGGTGGCGCCGAGGAGCGGAGAGTTCACGCTCGTGCCCGCGAGCTCGTAGTCGAAGCCGATCACGTTCGTGGGCGTGATCGAGAGGTGGAAGTTGATGTCGACGTTCGCGTTCTCGGCCTCGGCGGTGCCCTTGGTGACGAGCGGGAACGTGGCGGGGATGCCGCCGCTGCCGGTGTCGCCCGCCGTGCCCGCGCCGCCCATCCGGGTCCACGCGAGGATCGTGTAGGCCGTGAACGGCGGGGGGAC
>JAEUKG010000865.1 GCA_016794325.1 Myxococcales bacterium
AAGCGGCGCCGCGCCCGGATCTTCGGCGCGGTCGCGGCCGCCGCCGCGGTCTTGGTCGTCGGCGGCGGCGCCGCGCTCTTCGCCACGCGCGGCACCGGCGCGGCCGCGAGCGCGCCCTCGTGGCAGGCGCGAGGCGCGGCCGAGGTGGTGACCGCCGCGGGGACCCCGGCGCTGCCGCCAGGGTCCGTCGCGAGCGGGGCGCGGGTGGTCGCGGGCAGCGCCGAGAGCGCGCGCCTCGCGTGGCCGACCGGCACCGAGGTCGTGCTCTCGCCGCGCTCCGAGGTCTCGCTGGTGGAGCACGGGCGCGCGAACGTCTTCCGCCTCGAGCGCGGCTCGCTCGCCGCGCGCGTCGCCAAGCTCGGACCCGGCGAGCGCTTCGTGGTGCGCACCCACGACACCGAGGTCGAGGTGCGCGGGACCGCGTTCGATCTCTCGGTGGTCGGCGCCGACGCGCCGTGCGCCGAGCTGTCGCGCACCCGCTTGCGGGTGACCGAAGGCCGCGTCGCCGTGCGGCACGCCGGGGTGGAGACGACGGTGGCCGCCGGCGAGAGCTGGCCGGCGTGCCCGACGCCGCGCGTCGATGCGCCGAGCGCGCCGACCGCGTCGATCGATCCCCCCACGGCGTCGGTCGCTCCGCCCACCGCGCCGCCGCAGCCGGCGCAGCCGCGTCCGGCGGTGACGGCGAGCGCTCCGGCCTCGAACCTGTCGGAGCAGAACGACCTCTTCGCCGAGGGCGTCGCCGCGAAGCGGCGGGGCGACTCCGCGGGCGCCGTGGCCGCCTTCGACCGCCTGCTCGCGCGCTACCCCGGCGGCCCGCTGTCCGAGAGCGCGGTCGTGGAGCGCATGAAGGTGCTCGAGTCCGTCGACCGCCGCGCCGCGCGGCAGGCGGCCACCGACTACCTGCGACGCTACCCGCGCGGGTTCGGGCGCGCCGACGCCGAGGCGCTCCTCGGGAGGACCGGACCGTGAAGCTCCGGCCGCTCGCGGCCCTCGCCGCCGTGACGGCGGTGGCCTCGGCGTGCAACGGCGAGCTCCGCTTCGACGAGATCCCCGCGGACGCGGGCGCGGGCGCGCGCGACGGCGGCGACGGCGGCAGCGACGCGGCGAGCGACGCGCCGGCGCCCACCGGCCCGATCACCTGCGCCACCGACGACGACTGCGCTCGCTACGGGCTGCGCTGCGACGGCGAGCACGGCCGGTGCGTCGAGTGCACCGCGTCCGGCCAGTGTGCGGGTCCCCGGGGCCGCTGCTTCCTCGACTGGAACCTCTGCGTCGAGTGCAAAGAGAAGTCGGACTGCGGGCTCGGCCGCATTTGCAACGAAGACACCAAGCGGTGCGTCGACGCGTGCGTGAGCGACGACATCCCCTGCCCCATCGGCGGCCAGGCGTGCGACGAGGCCCGACGCTTCTGCATCGAGTGCGCTCGGAGCGACAACTGCGCCGGCGCGGCGGGGGGCCCGATCTGCGACGTCAAGGTCGGCCGCTGCGTCACCTGCGTGGGCAACGCCCAGTGCCCCGCCGAGGCCCCCGTCTGCGACCGCACCCGCGGGAAATGTGTAGAATGCACACAATCGAAGGACTGCGCCTCCGGGGCTTGCGACCCCAAGACCCAACGCTGCGTCGTCCCTTCTTGAATCGTTCCTTCCTCGAGGAGGTCTCCATGAAGAGCCGTTTTGCCCTAGGTTGCGCCGCCCTCACCGCGCTCGTCGCCATCGCCGCCGCGTGCGGCGGCGCCGACGAGGGAGAGCTGACGAACCCCGGCGCGTCGGGGTCGTCGGGATCGTCGTCGTCGAGCGGCTCGAGCGGCGGCTCCTCGTCGAGCGGCGGCTCCTCCTCCGGCGGCTCCTCGTCGAGCGGCGGCTCCTCCTCCGGCGGTTCGAGCTCCTCGTCCGGATCGAGCGGAAGCGACGCAGGCCCCGACGCGTCGAGCGGGACCAACGCCTTCACCGGCGCGCCGGCGTTCGTCAACCAGACCGGCGGGAGCACGCTCAAGAACGCGCACCCGTTCGCAGGAGGGAACCCGACGAAGCAGGCGTGCCTCGGCTGCCACAAGCCGGGCGGCGGCGCGCCCACCTTCTCCTTCGGCGGCTCGGTGTTCAAGGACGCGGCGGGGACGATGCCCGCGAGCTCGGTGGAGGTCCGGGTGCGACACACCTCCGACGGATCGAGCCTGCTCGTGCACACCGACGCGAGCGGCAACTTCTTCTCGAAGACCGCCTTCACCTTCCCGGCGCAGGCCGGCGCCCGCAACGCCGCCGCCACGAGCCTGATGGCCGCGAACGCGCCGAACGGCGACTGCAACGGCTGCCACAACGGGACGACGACCGCGTTCATCCACGTGCCGTGACCCTCGCTGTCGCCGCTCTCGGGCGGCGCCGTCGGGGATCGTCGCCGCTCGTGATCGCCGCGGCTCTTGGGCGGCGGTTTCCGTGATACGAGGGGCGAGGATGGCGCGCCCCTCGGTGCTCTTCTACGCGGGAGTGAACCTGGCGCTCGTGCAGCTCCTCTCGCTGCGCGAGCTGTCGATCGCCCTGTCGTGCGGCGAGATCGTCATCCTCGTCGTCACCGCGTCCTATTTCTTCGGGCAGGCCGTCGGCTACCTCGCCTCCCGTCGCCTGAGCGACCGCGCCGTCCGCGGCGCGCTCTTCGGCGCCGCCGCGCTCCACGTGCCGCTCGTCCCCTTCGTGAGGTGGTTCGCGGCTTCGTGCGAGAAGGCCGACGCGCCGGGTTGGGTCGTGCCGCTCGCGTCGGTGCCGGTCGCGCTCGCGCTCACCGGCGTCTACACGGTGTTCCTGCCCCGGCTCTTCCCGGCGTCGGGCGCGAAGGCGAGGGACCTCGCGCGCGCCTACACGACGGAGCTCGCGGGCTTCGCCGCGGGCTTCGTCATCGTCGGGGTGTTCCCGCGGTGGACGCTCACGAGCTTCGCGCTCGTCTACGGGGTCGTCCTCGTGCTCCTCGCGCGCTCGGCGGCGGTGGGGGCGCGCGCGGTCGCGGCGACGGCGGCCCTCGCTTCGCTCGTCGCCCTCACGACCCCGTGGCTCGATCGCGAGAGCGAGCACGCGTGGGTGCGCTCCCACGCCACCTGGCTCAAGGAGCCGCGCGTCGTCCACGAGGAGCACACGCCCTACCAGAAGATCATGGTGACCGAGCAGCCCGACGGCAGCCGCGCCCTCTTCTTGAACGGGATCGAGTACTTCGACTCCACCGATCTCGAGGCGTTCAACGTCCAGCTCTCGCGCACGCCGGTCGCCCTCCGCCCCGGCGGCAACGTCCTCATCGTCGGCGGAGGCTCGCTGTCGAACGTGTACCACGCGAGCTCCCGGGCGGGCCGCATCACGACGGTGGAGCTCGACGGGCGCGTCGTCGAGGTCGGGAAGGCCTGGTTCGAGCGCTACAACCACCTCGGCTCCGTGAAGGTCCCGTGGAGGGTCGTGGTCGACGACGCCAAACACTTCCTCGCGACGACCGACGAGCGCTTCGACGTCGTCATCGTGGACGTCCCCGCCCCGTTCTACGTGCAGACGGCGCTCCTCTTCACCCGCGAGTTCTACGAGCTCGTGCGCGCCCGGCTGACCGATCGCGGGATCCTCTCGGCCTACCTCGCCGGGCTCGCCGGCGGCAAGGACACCCGGATCCCCGGGCAGGTCCTCGCGGCCGTCGACGCGGTCTTCCCCGAGTACTTCGTGATCGACTCGAAGGCGGCGGCGAACGGCTTCGTCCTCGCGAGCGCCCGCCCCGTCGCGACGCCCGAGGAGCTCCTCGCGGTGCTCGAGGGCCTCGAGGTCAACGTCTACCCGCGCGAGGCCACCAAGGCGCTGTCGTCGAAGTGGCCGCCCGCGTCGTTCGGCAACCTCGACATCGTGTGGGACATCAACAACACCTTCTTCGCGCCGCGCAAATGACCCCGCGCCTGCCCACGATCCGCGTCGCGACCGCAGGAGCTTGGCTCGGCCTCTTGCAGACGGTCCTCTTCTTCGATCTCACCTTCTCGTGCTCGTCGTCGTTCGTCGCGTATGCGATCCTCCTCGTGTCGTGGCTCGGCGGATCGATCGTGGGCGTGTGGACGCGGTCGGCGCGGGCGACGCGCCCGCTCGTGGTGGTCGCCGCGCTCGCGCCCTACGGGCTCCACGCCGCGCTCGGCGCCGCGCCCTATTCGCTCGCGCTCTTGCCGGTGGGCGCCGTCTTCACCGGGGCGACGGGCGCGTTCGCGGGCCACCTGTTCCAGGCCGAGCGCCGGAGCCTGGGCGGCGTCGACCGGCTGTTCTTCGTGGAGGGCATCGGCTTCCTCGTGGGCCTGGTCGCGGCGCTCCTCGGCGCGCTCCTCTTCGGCCGCGGCGCCCTCCTCGCGACGCCGGCGGTGGGCGGCCTCGTCCTCTTCGCGCTCTACACGCGGAGCGCCGCCGAGGC
>JAEUKG010000912.1 GCA_016794325.1 Myxococcales bacterium
ACCGTGCGGGCCAAAGGCTCTCCGCTCGGGTGGGGAGTGGGCTTCTACCAAGGCGGCGAGGTGCTCCTGCGCCGCCGCCCGATCGACGAGCACGAGGCGATCGACGTCGCGCGGGTGGCGGGCGATCTCCGCGCGGACCTCCTCCTCGGTCACGTGCGCAGCGCCACCGTCGGCGCGCTCCGCACCGAAAACACGCACCCCTTCCGCTACCGGCAGTGGCTCTTCGCCCAGACGGGGACGGCGCCCGAGTTCGAGGCCGTCCGCGAGCGGCTCGTGGCGACGGTGCCCGAGTTCCTCCGCTCGGGCATCCGCGGCGACACTGACAGCGAGGTGCTCTTCCACGTCTTCCTGTCGTTCCTCCACGATCGCGGGAGCCTCAACGACCCCACGGTGGAGCCTCAGGTCGTCGCCGAGGCGCTCCGGTCGAGCCTCGCGGTCATCGACGGCATGTGCGCCGAGGTCGGCGCCCAGCCGGGGGCGACGAACCTGCTCGTGACCAACGGCGAGTTCCTCTGCGCCGCGCATCGGGGCGCGGCGATGGGCTACCGCGTCTACCACGGCAAGCAGGACGCCGAGGCGCTCCTCGAGGGCGACCCTCAGCTCCGCCGGCGCACCCCGGAGCTGCCCAGCGTGTACATGACCCTCCTCGCGAGCGACTTCGACGACGACGAGAAGGTCTTCGCGAGCGGCTCGCGCTGGAAACGCATCCAAGAACGTGCGATCGTCACCCTCGCCCGTGGCAAGGACCCCGCGATCCAGGACCTCTGACGGTCGCCGCTCGGCGCGCTCCGGCGCGGCGTGTCTCGGCGCGGCGTGTGCTGGCGCAGCGCGCGGGCTCGCCCTCGCCGCGCTCGCGTGCGTGGCGCTCGTCGGCTGCGGCGCGAGCGAGCCGTTCCAGACCGCGACCGAGCTCCCGAAGCAGAAGCGAAAGCCCGACGGCGTGTTCGTCGACACCCCGGCCGCGATGCCGTCCTCCGCCGATCGCGCGCCGGCCTCGGGTCACGTGGCGCTCCGCGAGCCCATCCGCGAGGGCGCGACGAACCAGGCGGTGCGCGCGTTCTTCGCCGCCTTCGAGCGCGAGGACATCGGGGAGCTCCAAGAGCTGCTCGCCCCGGGAGCGGTCGTGCTCGAGCCCGGCCGCCCCGGGTCCCCGCGTCTGCTCGACAACTGGCGGACGCGCCTCCGGAACTTCGAGTACCAGAAGCTCGTCGGCCTCGACTACGCGAAGGTCGACCGCGCCGAGCGCTACGAGTTCGAGGAGCTCGGCCAGCGCGGCGCTCCGCCGCGCCCCGGCGACATGCGCCCGGGCGACGTCCTCGTCCGCGTCCCGATGAACATGCCCCGCACCGGGGAGACGCTCTTCGGCGACGTCATGGTGTTCCTCTTCCGCCGCGCCGACGGTCAGCTCAAGATCGCGGGCGTGGGCGAAGAGACCACGCCCTGAGCCGCGTCAGCGGTACGCCTCGAGGTCGATCCCGTACTTCTTGAGCCAGCGGTGCACCTGCATCCGCTCCTTGCCGAGCTCGCGGCCCACCGCGGCGATGTTGCCCTTGTGGCGCGTCAAGAGCTCCCGGAGCTCCTCCTCGGTGGGCGCGGCTCTCCGGCTGACGATCTCGTCGACGCGCTCGGCGGTGGGCGGCAGCTCCGTCGCCGGCGGGAGCGTGGGCTCGGGCTGCCGCGTGCGGTCGCCGTAGCCCTTCATGTGCTCCGCGATGGCGTCGGGCAGGTGCTGGGTGTCGAGGGGCGCCCCCTCGGTGAGCGCGACCCCGCGCTTGATGCAGCTCTCGAGCTCGCGCACGTTGAACGGCCAGTCGTAGTGGAGGAGGGCGACCACGAACGAGAAGGTGAAGCGGATGTCGGGGCGCCCGTAGCGGGCCCCGAACGCGAGGGCGAGCTGGTAGACGTCCTCCTTGCGCTCGCGCAGCGGCGGAAGGCGCACGACGTGCTCGTTCAGCCGAGCGAAGAGATCGCCGCGGAACTTCCCCTCGCGGACGTACTGGTAGAGATCGCGGTGGGTCGCGCACACGACGCGGATGTCGACGCGCTCGGCGGTGGTCGCGCCGAGGGGGAAGACCTCGCGCGACTGGAGCACGCGCAGGAGCTTGGCCTGGGCGTCGAGCGGCATGTCCCCGATCTCGTCGAGGAACAGGGTCCCCCCGTCGGCGAGCTTGATGAGGCCGGGCTTGTCGCGATCGGCGCCGCTGAAGGCGCCGCGGCGGTAGCCGAAGAGCTCGCTCTCGAGGAGGTTCGGCGGGATCGCGGCGCAGTTGATCGCCTGGAGCGAGCCCTTGCGCCCCGAGAGGCGGTGGAGGCCGCGCGCGACCACCTCCTTGCCTGTGCCGGTCTCGCCGAGCACCACGCTCGACAGCTCGGTGGGGGCGATGCGCTCGATGTCGGCGGCGATCTGATCCATCTGGGCGCCGCCGATGAGCTCCGCGAGGAGCCCGGCTTTCCGCTCCCCCGCGACCTGCCCGTCCATGCGGTAGCCGACGAAGCGCTCCGCCCCCTCGCGGACGAACTTGAAGATCGCGTCGCCGATGCGGATCTCGTCGTTGGGCTCGAGCTCGACCTCGTGGATGAAGCGGCCCCCGACCATCGTGCCGTTGCGGCTCCCGAGATCGGAGATGATCCATTTGCCGTCGCGCAGCGAGATCCGGGAGTGTTGCCGGCTCACCGCCTGCTCGGGGATGGCGACGCCGTTCTGGGGATCGCGCCCGAGCGTCACCTCGGTGACCTGGAAGGGATAGGCCGCGTGGAACTGGTGGAAGTTCGGGGCGTAGAGGAGGACGAGCCCGGGCCGCGAGGCGCTCGCCTCGCTGCCGACGACCGCCTCGCGGGGCGGGTTGTCGGCGTAGGACGACGACACGCCCGTCCGGTGTTTGCTCACCGTGGTCACGGCGACGCCCCTCGCTCGTCGGCCGCGCCCGCGGGCGCGGGCGTGATCGCCGGGTAGCGGGCGACGTCGACGCCGACGCGCGCGCAGACGTCGGCGAGCGCGCGGTCGGCCTCGCGCTGGAGGTCGGCGAGCGAGCCCCGGTTGTCGACGATCACGTCGGCCACGGCGACCTTGGCCGCGAGCGGCATCTGCGCGGCGATCCGGGCGCGCGCGTGCTCCACCGAGACGCCGTCGCGCGCGGCCGCCCTCGCGGCCTGGACGTCCTCGGGGGCCGACACCACCACGAGCGGCCGCGTCGCGTCGGCGAGCCCGTTCTCGACGAGGAGCGCGGCCTCGTAGCAGACGAGGGGCTCACCGCGCGCGCCGTGCTCGGCCGCGCGCTGCATCGACAAGGCGCCGATACGCGGGTGGGTGATCGCGTTGAGCCGCCGCCGCTTGTCGTCGTCGCCGAAGACGATGGCGGCGACCTTCTTGCGGTCGAGCTCGCCCCCGGCGTCGAGCACGCCCTCGCCGAGCTCGCGCACGATCTCGGCCAGGGCAGGGGAGCCCTTCTGCACGACCTCGCGGGCGATCACGTCCGCGTCGACGATCGGCACGCCGCGGGCGCGCCACCGCGCCGCGACCGCGCTCTTCCCCGAGGCGATGCCGCCGGTGAGACCGAAGACGTGCACCCCTCCAAGGGTAGTCGGACACAGGTTGCGTCGCGAGCGAATTTTCCGCATGGTTCGGCTCGTGAGCTCCACACCACC
>JAEUKG010000969.1 GCA_016794325.1 Myxococcales bacterium
TCGGTCTTCTTGGTCGTGACGCCCGCGACGACGACGAGCACCTCCCCGGTCGCGTTGGCGGGCAGGCGCTGGGCCTTCGCGACCATCGCCTTGCCGCCCTCCACCGGGACGACGAGCCCGGCGTTGCGCTCGGCGTCGGTCTCGAGGCTCACGCCCTTCGTACCCTCGACCGAGCCGCGGTACACGACGTAGCCGAGCCCGGACGTGACGTCGGAGATCCCGTCGGCGAGATCCTTCGTCTTCACCCCCGGGTACTTGGCGGCGTCGGGGTAGCCGCCCTCGCCGGCGAGCGATTTCGTCGCCGCGTTCCACGCGCCGAAGAGCGGGTACGCGTCGGCGAGCGACGAGCCCTTGGTCTTGAGCACGAGGTCGACGGCGGCGAGCGACTTCTGGCCCTTGGCCTCCTCCTCGAGGGTCAGGCGCACGAAGTCGGCGTCGTACTTGAGCGAGAGGAAGAGCGGCCACACCGCCGAGCCGTAGAGGTAGCCCGCGGTCGCGCCCGCCGGCTGGGTGTCGATCGAGCGCGAGGGCTCGGCGAAGAACGCCGGCAGGTTGCGCTCGAAGTCGGCCAGCTCGGGGTACACCGTCTTCATCGCCCACTGCGCGGTCCCCTCCGCCCAGAAGCGGTCGAGCCCCGGATCGTAGGCGTTCTGCACGCCGTGGAAGAGCTCGTGGCTCACCACCGTCTTGAAGCCCTCTTCGGCGTTCGCGTAGCCCCGCCCGCTGAACGTGGCCTCCACGAGGACGAAGCTCGAGCACGCGGACCCGCTGCATGCGTCGGGCACCGCGGTGCCGTCGGCGCCCGCGAACTTCACGAGGTAGACGTCGACCTTGTCGTCGCCGCCGTTCTCGGCGCAGGTCGCGTCCGAAGGGATCGTGCGGAAGCCGAGCTTCGCGTACTTGTCGAGCGACGCGTCGCCGACGGCCTGCGCCAGGGCGACCGTGTCGGGCACGCCGTCGCCGCGGGTCGTCGCGAGCGCGGGCGCGTGGACGCCGCTCGTCGCGTAGTGGACGCGCACGCGCGCGCCGGCGTGCGATTTCACCTCGGCGGCGCCGTAGGTGTAGCCCCCGTAGCCCGCGGCGCCGGTGGGGCGACCCTTGCACTGTGCACGCACCTCCCCCGCCGCCCCGAGGCACGCGAGGGCGGTGAGCGCGAAGACGGCGCGCCGGCTCAAAGCGCCTCGACCTTCAGGCGGTAGATGCCGGTGACGTCGCCCGCGCCCCCGTCCTTGGCGGAGGAGTAGCTCTCGATCATCACCTTGTACTTCTTGCCGGTGCCGCCGACGACGCCGTAGGTGAGGACCCGCGGGGTCGGCAGGTTGGTCGCGGTGTCGTAGTCGTACCAGTCGGCGAAGGTCGACGCCGGATCGCCGATGGGGGTGGGCACGACGTTGCAGTCGGCGTCGAAGAACTTCTCCGGCTTGGCGCCCGAGAGGTCCGCGTCGGTGACGGAGGCGAAGCCCTTCACCAGCTTGACCGCCCCGCCCTGCCCCGAGCCGCCGTCGCCGCTGTTCGTGTAGATGACGGTGCGCTTGAGCGCGAGGTCCCAGTCGGTGTTGGTGAACGCGTCGGGATCGGTGACGTCGACCCGCGCCGCGCGCTCGAGGTTGAGGTAGAGCCGAGGCCGCGTGCGCGCCCCCGTGGTGCCTCCGGCCGACGCGTCGACGAGGATCGTCTTGGTCTTGCCGCTGGTCGAGAGCACCGTGACCTCACCCGTCGAGACCTTGGCGATCGGCACGAGGAGATCGTCGCGCTGGCGCGAGCACTGCGTCCCGCCGCCGCCCTCGGCCCCGCCGTCGGCACTGCCCGAGGAGCCGCCGTCGGCCCCGCCGCTGCTGCTGCCGGACGCCGGCGGATCGCTGCTCGAGCACGCCGCCGCCACCGCCACCCACGCCACGACCCCGATTGCCACGATGCGCTTCATGTTGCTCGCGTCCCTTCTACTTCACCGGCTTGATGCGCAACACGACGTCGCCCACCGTCTTGGCGGTGGCGCCCTCGAAGCGCTGGAAACCAACGAGATACTTCGATTTTCCGTCGGCGCCGATCACGAGCCACGCGGCGCGGCGCGGCACCGGCGGGGTGACGCCGCGCTCGGTCCAGAGGCCGGTGAAGGCCGAGACCACGCGATCGCCGCGGAAGGTCTGGCCCGCGAAGTCCTTCGCGGCGACCGCGTCGAACTTCGCCTTCTCGCTCTCGGGGGTGCGGTTCACGACGTCGGTGAGCTTCTCGGTCGGCGTCGCCGCCTGCTCGAAGTCGAGCGCGCCGACCCCGCGCGGGCCGCCGAGCTCGCCGTTGACGGTGATGTCCTCGCGGCGGAAGCAGAGGTGCCACGCCGACGACGCCCGCGCCTGGTCGGGCGAGAGCGCGACCTTCTGGCCGGTGCCGAGGTCGAGGCACTCGGCGGGCGTCGTGGGCGCGCCCTGCGCCCCGCCGGCGGTGCCGTCGATCCCCTTGAGCTCCTGGGTCGGCCCGACCCCGGTGTCGGTCACCTCGGCCCAGCGCAGCTGGTAGAGCGCGCTCACCGGCGCGCCATCCCTGTCGGTATAGTACCCGAGGACCTGCACCTTGTACTTCTTGGCGCCGTCGGTGACGCCGAAGACGTGGAAGCGGCTGTAGAGCGCGTGGTTCGGCCCGTCGTAGAAGTACCAGCGGATGAAGGCGCCGCCGGTGCGGTCGATGGAGAGGAACGGGACCTCGGGGGCGACGTCGTCCACGAGGACGATGGGATCGAGCGGGCCGAACGCCGACGACTGCCCGGGCCCGCTGACGCCGGAGTTGGTGTAGGCCTCCACCCCCTCGAACGCGAGGTCCCAGTCCTTCGACGTCTTGGGGTCGGCGGGGGTGACCACCTGGGAGGTCGCCCCGAGCTTCACGTACACGCGCCCGGTCTCGGGGACCTTCACCCGGAGCTCGGCGCCGAGGGCGAGCGGATCGGCGTCGGGCCCGGCGTCGGCGGCGCCGCCCGCGGGCGTCTCCTTCTTCCCGACCGACTCGTCGCACGCGGAGACGGCCAGCGCCGGCGCGATCGCGACGCCCAGGAGGCCGAGCCATCGGTTGAGATTCATTCGGGATCCTCCCAAGGAAACTCGGCGCGGAAGCCGACGTAGAAGATGCGCCCGAGCGGCGGCCGGGTGTCGCCCACCCGCCCCGGGTCTTGCTTGATGTTCAGGGTATTTAGCACGCCTCCGTAGAGCTGCGACCTCGGCAGCACGGCGTAGCCCATCCGGGCGTCGAGCGACTGGTAGCCCGGGGCGCGGAGGTCCTCGTCGAGGAACGCGTTCGTCACGATGCGCGTGCGGGCGACGAGCTCGGCCTTCTTCACCGGCTCGACGCGCACCGCGATCGTCACCGCGTGCGGAGGGCGCCCCGGCAGCGGCCGGTCCTGGGTGTCGTCGCGGGTCCAGGTGTAGGCGTAGCCGACGTCGGCCTGCACCCAGGGCGCGGGCTTGAGGGTGGTGTCGACGGTCGCGCCCGCAGTGCGCGCGCGGCCGAAGTTGGTGTAGCGGTACTCGAAGACGCCGGGCCCGACGGTGCGCCCGTTGGCGAGATCGAGATCGATCAGATCCTGCACCCAGTTGGCGAAGCCGCCGACGCGCGCGGTGATCGCGCGCGACGGGGTGACGGTGACGTCGGCGTTCGCGCCCCAGGACTTCTCGGGCGCGAGGTCGCCGCTGCCCGCGACGCGGTAGCCGAACACCGAGTGGTCGAAGAGGAAGCCGAGCTCCTTGGCGCTCGGCGCGCGGAAGCCGCGCCCGGCCGACGCGCGCACCATGAGCCACTCGGTGGGCCGCGCCTGCGCGGCGAGGCGCGGCGCGACGTTCACGCCGTAGCGGGTGTGGCCCTCGAGCCGAGCCCCCGGCATCACGGTGAAGGCGCCGAGCTTCCACGAGAGCTGCGCGTAGCCGGCGCCGATGCCGTAGCCGAGCGGGAGCACCTCGGGGCTCTGGGTCGTGACCGGCCCCGCCGCGGTGCTCTCGGTCCGCGACACGGTCTGCTCGAAGTGCTCGGCCTCGAAGCGCGACCCGACGACCCACGTGCGCGGCCCGTCGGCGACGGTGGCCACCGCCTCGACGCTCTGCATGCGGTGCCGCCGCTCGTGCACGACGTCGATCGGCGAGTCGCGGCGATCCTCGGCGGTCGTGTTGTCGAACCACTGGCGGCCGAGGGTGAGCCGGAGCTGCGAGCCGCCGCGGAACTTGGTGACGTGCACGAGGTGGAGCGTGTAGCGATCCGTCTTCTCGGGCAGATCGATGACGTAGCGCCCGAGGCCGGGCGCCACCTGCGACTGCACGCCGTCGCTCGTGATGTGGAAGGCGCGCGCGCGCAGGCGCACGTCCATCTGCTCGGTGAGGCGCACGCCGCCGCGGAGGCCGAGGAGCCGGCGGTGGACCTCGGGGATGCGCAAATCCGGTAGATCGCTCGATTTTTCGACGCCGTCCTGGCGGAAGAAATCGACGTCGGCGCCCACCCAGTAGCGGCCGCGTTTGTAGCCGGCGTTGCCCTGGGCGAGCAGGCCCGCGAGGCTCCGGCCCTCGACGCGGGCGCGGCCGCTCGGTCCGTCGTAGCGCGGCGGCGAGGTGATGACGTTGACGACGCCGCCGAGCGCCGCCGAGCCGTAGAGCGCGCTCGCGGGTCCGGTGACGACCTCGACGCGATCGACGTCGCCGAGCGGGATCGCCGACAGATCGATGGCGCCGCCGACGTCGCCCACGATGCGCTCGCCGTCCTCGAGGATGAGGACGCGATCACGGTCGAAGCCCTGGATCTGCAGCGCCGACGCCCCGCCGAGGAAGCCGTACGACCCCGGGTTCACGACGAGGCCCGGCTGGGTCGCGAGCGCCTCGGCGACGTTGGTCGCGCCGCGACGCTCGGCCTCCTCGCGGGTGACGACGTCGGTCTTCACCGTCGCCCGCTGCGCCCGCTCCGGCGTGCGGGTGCCGGTCACGACGACCGTCTCGGGCTCGGCCGCCTTGCCCTTCGGGTCCTTCGCGTCCTCGGCGCGCGCCGGCGCCGACGCCGTGAGGGCGACGGCGAGGAGGACGAGCGCGCTTCGGAGCCGAGCCATGGCAGCGAACTTACTCCGGACGCGGGCCGACGGGGAGATCGCCGAAGGGCGTGACGACGGCGTCTCGGGTGGGGCGGTCGACCACGCCGCCGGGCCACACCACGACGCGCTCGACGGGCGCCGAGACCCGCGCGCCGCGGCCGATCACCGAGCGCTCGACGGCGGCCGACACCCGCGCGTCGTCCGCGACGAACGAGGACGCGCCGCGGGCGTCGAGCCACG
>JAEUKG010001027.1 GCA_016794325.1 Myxococcales bacterium
GTCGGATCGACGCCGCGGCGGAAGGCCGCGGGGTCCATCGTCACCACCTTCGCGGGCTCGTTGCGCGAGCCCGCAAGCACGACGACGACCTCGTAGGTGCGGATCGGAGCGCCGCCGTCGGGCGCCGAGAGCTCCCGCGGCACCGTCGTCACCGCCACCGGCGTCTCCGGCAAGAGGCACACCGGCCACGCCGAGAGAGAGATGTCGGGGGTGACTCCACCACGCCGCTGTGAGTCGCCGAGGATGCGGCTGTTCGCGACGGCGTAGAGAGCCGGCTTGTTCACCTCGGCGCTGGTGACGAACGACAGGACGCCGTCGGGCGACACGGCGACGTCGGTGGGAAAGTTGCCGACGGGGAGGAAGTTGACGCCCGGCGTCGCGAGGTCGGTGTCGACCACCTTGGCGGCGGTGAGATCGACGATCGCGATCTCGCCGCGGAGGCTCTGGGTGACGAGCGCGAACAGGTGATACGGCAGGAGCGACCCGTCGGTGTCGGCGGGGACGGGCGCGCACTGCGTCTGCACCGTGGGCACCGGCTCGATCGGGCGCCCGGTGTCGTCGAGGACGCGCATGCAGACCACGTCGAGGCGCTGGGCGCGCTCGAAGGTCCGCAGGGGGACGTTCTGGGGCGTCTGCTGGCAGCTCGAGCCCGCGCCGACGAGGAGGCCGAGCGAGCCGACGCCGAGGGCGACGCCGACGAGCGACGCGACGCGCGTCCGTAGCCGCTTCATTTGGCTCCCTTCGGCACCGTCGGGTTGCCGAGCGTGAAGACGATGTTCTCGAAGGTGGTCTTCGGGGTGCGGCTGTCGTCGAGGTCGATCACCTGGATGAACGAGTTCGTGAAGCTGGCGAGGTACGCGAACCGGTATCGCCGCACACCAGCGCCAGGCGCGCGCGGGTCCGGGAAGCTCGGGTCCGTTTGCACTTCGGCTTGCGCCGCGACGTCCTCCATGTCGAACGGATCGAACGCGAGCGCGAACGGCCCCGGAGCGGTGCGGATCACGTTCTCCACCCGGTCGGTGTCGGGGTCGTAGACGAACACCGTCGCCGAGTCGAAGCAGACGATGAACAGGCGGAGCGCGTAGCGGCCGTCCTTGTCGACGATGGGGGCGAGGTAGAGGCGCGAGGGCCCCACCGTCAGCGGGAGGTTGCCGAAGATCCGGAGCCGGTCGGGGTTGTAGGCGCCGTTCTCGAGCGCGCCGAGCTCGCCGAGGACGAGCGACGACGGGCTTCGATTGGCGATGAACACGCGCGCCGGCAGCTTGGCGCACGCCTCGATCTTGGCCGCCGTCTCGGCCGCCGTCGGAGGCGGGTTCGCGCGGACCTTGGCCTTGCACGCGAGGCGCGGAGTGCGGTCGACGACGATGCCGCGCGAGTCGAGCCCGGAGGCGTTGGCGACGACGGGGACCGTCCCCTCGCGCACGAGGAAGGGGCGCGACAGGGTCGGCGAAGCGTTGACGCTTCCTGGAAACCGCTTGCCCTCGTCGGGATAGAGCCGGAGCAGGTCGACGCCGTTGATCGCGCGGCTCGTCTGCAAGAACGCGGCGCGCGGGGGCTCGGCGGTGCACGGCGCGTCGGGGGTGCACTCGAGCGCGCGGTCGTGGGGGACGGCGGCGACGCTGTTGCCGCCGACGGTCACCCCGTCGAGCACCCACTTGAGCGCGGTCGCGCCCCTCGCGGTCGCGTCGACCGCCGAGAAGCCGGTGGAGAAGAGGCTCGACTTGGTCTCGGTCTGGTGGGCGACCACCGCGTGCGCGCCGTCTTGCGAGACCGCCATGCCGAACGGCTCGCCGGGGAGGCTCACGTTGCGCGTGTTGCCGGGCTCGTCCGAGCGGCCCGCCTGGTGGCCGAGATCGCAGCGCCCGCCGTTGCCCTCCGCGCCGCAGCCGATGCGGAACGGGCCGTACGCGGCGCCGCGGTCGGCGGGCGGGGGCTTGGTCGGGTCGTCGCGGTCGATGTCGGCCCACGTCAGCGAGGCGTTGCCCCGGACGGGCACGAAGAGGCGGGTGCCTTGCCCCGCGCACGGCGCCTCGCGACCGAGCCGCTCGCTCGTGGTCGTCGGTGCCTTCTCGCAGCGCAAGACTTGCAGGTCGGTGGCGAAGGCGCCGATCACGACGCCCTGCCGCCAATAGAAGCGCGAGTCGACGGGAGGAGCGCAGGTCTCGCCGAGGGGCTGACGCTGGTTGGGGTCGTCGGTCTTCTTCTGCGGGATGACGTCGGGGCAGCGCGTCCCCGGCGTGCCGGGGCGGATCAGCGGCAGGTTGGGATCGTTCGGGTTCGCGATCGTGAGGACGGTGTGCCGACGGATCAGCGCGAGATCGTAGGACTGGAGAGTGCCGCCGTTGTATTGGAGGTCGAAGTCGGCGTTGGCGACGTAGAGGACGTTACCCCCCTCCGACACCGCGAGCCCCACCGGGTAGTAGAACGCGTCGAGCGGCGGCGCGACACCGTCACCGGTCGAGTAGCAGGACGCGAGCGCGACGGCGCTCACCAATGCCGCTACCCCGACGGTGGCCTGCCGAATCATCGAAGGGGCAACCTAGTCGGGGTTTGGCGGGGTTGTCGAGCGTCCTAGACCGCCCGCGGAGCCGGACACCGGGGTCGGGCCGACGGAAAAAAGGGCGCCGCGCGGTGAGCGGGCGCCCTTTTCGTGACGCCGTTTGCGGCGCCTCAGGACGTTGGACGTCGAAGCTCGGACGTCAGAGGTCGAGGATCACGACGCCACGGCTGGGCTCTTCCTCGCGGGGCGGCTCGCGGCGGGGCATTCCAGGCGGGGGCAGCGGGAGCTCGAGGCGCGGCTGCTCGTAGTTGGCGCGCTCTTCCTCTTCGCGCTTTCGGATTTGCTCGATGATGAAAGGAGGCAGCATGAGGACTCCTACGATCCAGGGGAACTGCCGGGGACTGCCGGTGTCGAGCCAGTGAAACGAGCGCGGGAGAAAAGGCGCTCCACGAGGGAGCCCACGTGCTCTACTGGGAAAGGTAGCAACGCCATCTTGGGGGTCAACCCCCGCGGATGCCAAGCTTTTGCTGGGATTCCGACTCACTGGATGACGCGTGGCGGCGCGTGTGGCGGCGCTCCGCGGCAAGGCCTTCACTCTGCAGGTACGGCGCGTTTTCGAAATGCGTGAGCTCCTCCGAGAACGGGTGTTCAGCCGCGCGGCGCGCAGGTGGTCGCGTGTGCTCCTCGCCCTCGCCGTCGTCGCGCTCGTCCTCGGGCTGGCGCCGAGCGTGCTCGCCAAGCCGTTCGACCTCGCGGGCCGCGACTGGGAGGGCTGCGGGGACTTCGTGGACCTGGCGAAGGCCGAGCTCGGCCAGAGCGTCATCGCCACGAACGAGCTCGACTTCCACGAGCTCCGACCCGAAGACGGCGTCATCCTCCTCTACCCCGAGTCGTCGGTCGACTCCGAGGCGCTCTCCAAGTTCATGCGGGCGGGCGGGCGCGTCATCCTCCTCGACGACTTCGGCGAGGGGGAGTCGCTCCTGTCGCACTTCTCGATGGAGCGCGTGCCGATCCCGCAGCACCCCGCGGAGTCGCTCCGCCACAACCGCGACCTCGCCATCGCCGAGCCGGCGAGCTTGCACCCCGTCGTCGCCGAGGCCTCGCGCATCGTCACCAACCACCCGACCGGCCTGCGCCACCCCGACCTCTCGCCGGTCCTGAAGATCCGCGGCGCGGGCGAGCCCGACGTCGTCATCGCGGTCGCGGGGGCGGTGGGCCAAGGGCGCCTGCTCGTCGTCGGAGATCCGTCGATCGTGATGAACTCGATGCTGCGCTACGCGGGCAACAAGGCGCTCGCGCGCGGGATGCTCCGGTACGCGGTGGAGGACGACACGTGGGGCAAGCGCGGAGGGCGCCTCTACATCGCGTCGGGGGCCTTCAAGCAGAAGGGTGCCTACGGCGACGAGGACTTCCTCTCGAACCTCAAGGAGCGCCTGCGCTCGATCCAGAGCGCGTTCTCGGCGATGCGGAAGGAGGGCATGCCGCCGTGGGTGCTCTACGGGATGGCGGTGACGCTCGGCCTCGCCGTCGTCGTGTGGATCGGCGCGCGGGCCGGCCGGGTCCACAAGCCCGTGATCCCGAGGTTCGTCCGCGACATCCCGGTCGTGGCGCAGGGCGGGATGGCCGGGCACGCGGCGGTGATCGCCTCACCGGGCGCGTCGCGCATGCTCGCGATGCTGGAGCTGAAATACGCGCTCGAGGAGAACCTCGCGGTGCTGCTCGACCACGACGCGCCTCCCTCGCAAGACGTGCTCATGAGAGAGCTGGAAATTTGGGGGCTCCTCGATGCATCCTCTCGGGCGAGCCTGCGAGCCCTCCTCGCGCGGTTCGCCAGCATCGAGACCATGTTGATGTTCGGAAAGGGCGATTCCTTGCAGCGTATCTCCGACGCCGAGGTCCTCGTGACCGGCCGCACCGTGAAAGAGCTCCTCGCCGCCGCCACCGCGGCCGCCCAGCGCCGCAAGGCCCAAGGGCCCGCGCTCCCCGAGCCCGCCGCCGAGGGGGCGACGTGAGCGGCGTCGGCCAGAACGAGATCTCGGCGGCGCGGGAGCGCGTCGAGGACATCCGCCGCGAGGTGCTCCGCACCTACGTCGGCACGTCGCGCGCGCTCGATCTCATCCTCGTCGCCGTGCTCGCCAAGGGCCACGTGCTCCTCGAGGGAGTCCCGGGCGTCGCCAAGACGACGCTGGTGAAGGCGTTCGCCACCGCGCTCGGCTGCAGCGCCCGCCGGATCCAGTTCACCCCGGACCTCCTCCCCGCCGACATCACCGGCACCTACGTCCTGTCGCCCCGTGAAGGGACCTTCACGCTCCGCGCGGGCCCCGTCTTCGCCAACGTCGTGCTCGCCGACGAGATCAACCGCGCGCCCGCCAAGACGCAGTCGGCCCTCTTGGAGGCGATGCAGGAGCGTCAGGTGACGATCGAGGGCGATCGCTTCGAGCTCCCCCTCCCCTTCCTCGTGCTCGCGACCCAGAACCCGATCGACCTCGAGGGCACCTACCCGCTGCCGGAGGCGCAGATCGACCGGTTCCTCGTGCGCGTGGCGATGGGCTACCCGTCCGCGCGCGAGGAGTCGCAGATGCTCCGACTCCACGGCCAAGAGCCCCCGGTGCTCCGGCCCGTCCTCAACGCCCAAGACGCGCTGGCGCTCCAGACGATCGCGCAGCGCATCCACGTCGAGGACGACCTCTACGACTACGCCGTCGCCCTCGCCGCGTTCACCCGCAGCCACCCGAGGGTCGCGCTCGGGGCGAGCCCGCGCGCGACCCTCGCCCTCGTGCAGGCGGCGAAGGCGTGGGCGCTCCTCGCGGGCCGGGCGTTCCTCGTGCCCGACGACATCCGCGCGACCGCGCCCCACGTCCTCGCCCACCGGCTCGTGCTCACCGCGGACGCCGAGCCCGATCCGCGCGCGCGCGACCACGTGGTCGAAGAGGCGCTCGCCAAGGTGGCGTACCGGCGCAGCGCGAGAGCGTAGGGCGCCGTGCAGCTCCACCCGACCCGCGCCACCTTCCACGTCGCCCTCGCTGGCGCGGCGATGGTCGCGGTCGGGATCGCCGCGCGCGTGCCCGCCGTCATCGCATTCGGCGGCGCGATGGTCCTCGCGATCGGCATCGGGCGCGCGATGGCGCTCACCACCGTGACCCGCATCCGCGCGAGCGGCTTCGAGATGGTGTGGTCGCACACGCGGCGCGTCTCGCGCACCGCGCGCGGGGGCGAGGTCCAGCTCTCGTGCGAGCTCCGCAACCGCGGCGTCGACGACGCGCTCGGCGTGAACGTGCGCGCCGTCGCCTCGAGCATGCTCGACGTCGCGGTCACGCCGGAGACGATCGACCTCCCCGCGGGGTCCCGGGTGCGCCTCGACGTGGTCGTGAGGCCGCGGCGCGTCGGGCGATGGGGGCTCCACGGGATGGCGCTCGAGGTGCGCGGCACGCCGATCGGCGGCGAGGGCCTCTACGAGGTGCCGCTCATGTTCGCGAATCCACACGGGATCGAGGTGTTCCCCCGGAGCCTCCTCCTCGCCATCCAGTCGCCGCGCGGCGGCCGCGCGCGCCGCTCGCACGAGGCGGGCCGGCCGTCGCACGTCGCCGGCGAAGGCGACGAGCTCCGCGAGCTCCGCGAGCTCGCGCCCGGCGATCCCTTCAAGCGCATCGCGTGGAAGGCGAGCGCGCGACGCGCGAAGCTCATGGTGCGGGAGATGGAGCGCGACCAGCGCGACGTCGTGTGGCTCTTGCTCGACGCGTCGGTCGAGCTGTGGGCGGGCGCGCCGGGGCGCGCGCCGCTCGACCAGGCCGTCGACGAGGTGGCGAGCCTCGCCGCGCACCACCTCGCCAAGGGCGATCAGGTGGGTCTCGTCGTCGTGACGTCGCGGGTGCGCACCTGGATCGCGCCTGCCGGCGGCGCCGCGCACCGCGTCCGCCTCGCCTCCGCCCTCGCGAGCGCTGCGAGCATGATCGACGCCGACCGCACCGAGCTCGACGAGGTCGAGGTCGCGGCGCGGGTGGCCGAGCACCTCCGCCCGCTCGACCCGCGCGGCCTCGCCGACATCCCCCGCGGCAACCTCGACATGCTGGCCGCGCGCGGCGAGGGCCTCCGCGGCCGCGCCCCGTTCGCGCCGCGCCTCCCCTTCGCCAAGACCCAGCGGGAGCAGCGGCTCCGCCACTACCTCGCCTCGTTCGGCGTGGAGGTGCCCCCTCGCCTCGACGGCGAGCGCGACAAGTCCGAGGCCGTCTTCTTGGGCGTCCTCGACGGCTTCGTCACCGAGAAGAAGCGACCGAGCATCGTCCACGTGTGGGCCCGGGTCCCCGAGCGCAGCGAGGACTTCGCGAAGGTGATGCGCAAGCTCCGCGCGAAGCGGATCGGCGTGCGCTGGTGCGTCCCGGCGCTCGAGGAGAGCGTGGGTGACGCCAAGCCGGTGGCCGATCCGATCTCGGCGGTGGTCGAGGACGCCGTCCGGGTGCGCGCCCGGGCGCTGCGCGTCCGCTCCGAGCGCGCGCTCCGTCGGCTCGGCGTCCGGGCGAAGGCGCTCGAGGCGCGCGGCGTCGCGCCGCCGACCGAGGGGCTCGGCGCCCCCAAGGAGCGGACCGCGGGCGCGCCGCCCGAACGGGAGCGGGGACGCCCGTGAGCGGGGCGGTACGCGAGCGCCTCCGCGCGCGAGGCCTCGCTCCGAAGAAGAGCTTCGGGCAGAACTTCCTCGTCGCCGAGCCCGTCGTCGAGGCCATCGCCGCCGCGTGCGTCCCCGACGAGGAGGCCGGGCGCGCGTGGGTCGTCGAGCTCGGCGCAGGGACGGGCGTGCTCACGAGCGCCCTCGTCGCGCGCGCGAGACACGTGACGGCGGTGGAGCGCGACCGCGACCTCGTGCCGCTCCTCGAGGAGGACCTCGCGGAGTCGATCGCGTCGGGCAGGCTCACGATCGCGGAGGGCGACGCCCAGACCTTCGACCTCCTCGCGGCGCTCGCGCCTGCGGGCGGCGACCCGCGAGTCCTCTGCGGGAACCTCCCCTACCAGATCACGGGGCGCTTGCTCGAGCGCGCGATCCACGTCGCGCCGCTCATCACGCGCGCGGTCTTC
>JAEUKG010001028.1 GCA_016794325.1 Myxococcales bacterium
TCACCCCGGCGACCGCGCGGTCGAGCACGACGTAGGCGACGTCGAACTTGCGCAGCGCGTGGGTGAGGTCGATGACGCCCTGCTTCTCGGCGTGGAACTTCGGGTGCACGTGCACCTCGGTCACCTTCGCGGCCGGCTTGCCGATCTCGCCGACGCCGTACGACCACGTCCCGTCCGTCTTCGCGAGGACGCAGTGCGCGGCGGTCACGGCGATCCGCGGCGCGATGAGCGTCGCGCCGCACGAGACCGCGCTCGGGCTCGACGAGTGGCTCAAGTAGCCGCCGGCGGCGAAGCGGAGATCGCGCCGCCCCCCGACGAGCTCGTCCTCCGACAGGGAGTCGTCGCCGGCCTCGGCGGCGCAGCCGGCGACGGACGCCATCGACAGGACCAAGGCCAAACCCGCGGCGATGCGAAAGGTGTGCATGGGACCTACCCATACGCACATCGTGCGCCAACAGGTGAACCTCATAAAATCAATGGCTTACAGACCGTGTTCGCGTCCGTGGGTGGATCGGCCGGCGGCCCCGCTGGGGCGCCCGCGTGCGCACGCGGCGTTCGTGGGGTGCGCCGAGGATCCACCTCGGCGCTGTGGTATCAGGGGCCGCTCAGCCGATGCGTTCGCTCGTCGTGTCTCTGGCGGTGGTCGCGCTCGTCGCGGGGTGCAAGCCCGGCGCGTCGACGTCGGACGCGGGCGCGCCCGCCGCGTCGTCGTCGCCGGCCGCCTCCGGCAAGGGCGCCGCGTCCGCGGCGAGCGCGCCGATCACCCAGCCCGAGTCCGACGGGGGGATGAGCGGAGGCACGGAGGCCCTCAGCGCCACCCGCGCCGAGAAGACCAAGATCCGCGCGCGCAGCGCCGCCGGCAAGGCGGGTGAGGTCGTCGACGTCGCCGGCGGGCCCTACCTCGCGGGCGCCACGCCCGGCGAGGAGGGGCGCGAGCCCGCGACCGAGCCGGCGCTCACGCAGGTGGACCTCGGCGCGTTCCAGATCGACGCGCTGCCGTTCCCGAACGATCCGAAGAAGCCCGCGAAGCTCGTCGCCTCCGTCGGCGAGGCCGACCGCGCCTGCCGCGAGGCGGGCGCGCGCCTCTGCACCGAGGTCGAGTGGGAGCGCGCGTGCAAGGGCCCCGACGGCGACGCCTACGCGACCGGCACCGGCTGGGATCCCGAGTGCGACAAAGACGCGGCGAGCTGCGAGTCCGGCTACCGCGCGCGCGCGATGGGCGCCGCGCGCGAATGGGTCGTCGGCGCCATCGCCAGCGAGGGCGGCGGGGCAGGGCAGGTCCTGCGCGGCGGGCCGACGTCGAGCGCGCCCGGCAAGAGTGCATTCTACAACCATCGCTGCAGCCGCCGCGGCCGCGAAGACGGCGGCGGGGGCGCGGCGTTCCGCTGCTGCCGCGGCGCCGAGAACAAGGCGACCCTGCCCGCGGTCGCCGCGCTGCCCGCGTTCCGCAAGGTGAAGATGGAGGCCGACAAGCTCGGCAAGATCCTCCAGTCGATCCCCGAGCTCGGGCGCATCAGCGGCGACGTGCGCAGCTTCGAGGGGGAGGTCGGCGTCGTCACCAGCCGCTCGCACGCGTCGGCCGAGGGGGTGAGCTTCACCGGCTCGCCGGTGCTGTGGAGCCCCGAGCTCGGCGTCGAGGTGTTCGTCGCCACCGGGCGCACCAAGAACCTGTCGTTCGTGGTCGCGCTCTACCCGCTGCCCAACGACAAATACAAGCTCGCCTCGTACTTCCTGATGCTCGGCGACGTGGCGCCGGTCGCGCTCGCCTACAACCCGTCGCACCGCAAGGAGCTCTTCTGGTCGAGCTGCTGGGGGTGCTCCGGCGAGCAGGGCGCGGTGAGCATCCGCGACGACCACCACGTGGTGGTGGTGCAGCACTGATGGCTCGCTCGCGCAAAGAGCGCCGCGCCGCCGATCGCGAGGCGGTCAAGGACGCGAAGCGGAGGCTCAAGCTCGCCGACCTCGAGCCCGGCGGCTCCCCGGAGCGGCCGATCGTGGTCGCCACGCCCCACCTCGTCGAGCCCACCGCCAAGGCCAAGCCGTGCCCGGTGTGCGGCGGCGCGGTGCGGGTGCTCGAGCACCTCGCCGAGGGCGCGCTCCGCGTCGCGGTGGTGCGCTGCTCGGTGTGCGCGATCGAGCGGCGCGTCCACTTCGCGCTCGAGTCGGCGACGCTCAACTGAGCCCAGCCCCGAGCGCGCGAACCGCCGAGATCCGGCCGCGGCGAGGCGCGCCCCGAAAGCCGGCGCTCGGTTCACGAGCGCGCTATCATCGGAGGATGTGCCTCATCTGCATCGATTTCGATCGCCAGGCGATGAGCTTGGGCGAAGCGCGCCGGGCCCTCGGTGAAATGCGGGTCGCGCTCGACGCGGCGCACGTCGCCGAGGTCGAGGCGAAGCTCGCCGAGTCCGAGCGCGCGGCGCCTTCGCCGCCGTCGTCGCCGCCGTCGGGGCCCGCGTAAGCCGTCGGCGGCCGAGCGCGGGTGGCTGGATCATGGATCCACCACCGAGCGGATTGAGCAGCAGTTTCCGTGACATGCATGTGTCGTGAAACGTGCGCAAGTGTGTGATTCCATGAGGCGCGGCGCCCGCGCGAGGGGGTGGCACGCGAGGTGCTGAAGGCAGCGGCGGGCGCGCACCGACGCGTCGCCCACGCCACGAAAGGACCCCTCATGCGCGCGCGCCTCCTCCACCTCGTCGCCGTCTCGTTCCTCGCGTTGACCGCCAGCGCCGGCTGCGCGCCCGCCGAGGAGTCGAAGGACAACGGCGGGAGCGCCGCCGTGAACGACGGCGTCGACAACGAGATCCGGACGGCGAGCGACGCCGCGATCATGGGCAAGCTCAAGGGGATCCTGAAGGACGTCACGTTCACGTCCGAGAGCGACTACGGGTACGTCGTGTTCGAGGGCGAGGCGGTGCCCGCCGGGACCAAGCGCCTCACCACCGCGCTCCTCCGCCAGAAGCTCGCCGCCGGCGTCAAGGCGAACAGCGACGACCACCGCGACATCGCGCCCACGAAGTGCCGCGCCGTCCGCCTCAACGTGAGCAGCACCATCGCCGACGGCGACGCGGCCGTGGTCCCCACCGATCCGAACGCCGACGACTTCGTCTACGCCAAGCACGACAAGCAGCTCGGCATCGCGCTCAAGACGATGCGCGCGTCGCTGAAGAACGTCGTCGGCTACACCTTCGGCACCAACGAGTCCGGCGACCAGGACGAGCTCGGCACGGTCGTGTACGTCTACGTCGGCGTCTCGAAGACGACCGGCAAGCTCATCGCGATCATGACCCAGGCGGTCTACACCTGAGGTCGACGTTCGCCTGGACGCCTTTGGCCACATGGGTGGTGCGGCTGCGCCGGGACCAGATGACGCCACCCCACCCGCAGTAGATCGCGACGCGCGCGCCGGGGTGGAGCGCACGGAGAAACGTCGTCATCGCTCGGAGGTCGGCGTGATAGCGGCGCTCGGAGAGCTCGACGGTCTCGTCGAGCCGGTCACGACGGGCGCAGACGTTTTCGCCGAAGGGGTTGAACAAGTACACGCCCGAGTAGTCCGCGGCCCGGAGCCCCTCGAACGTCCCGCCAAAGACGTCGGCGTCGACGCCGACGCTGCTCGCCGCGATCGGCGACGCGGATGCCCCAACTTGAGTTGTGCGCCGCGGCCTGGCCCAGGTCACGCGGTGTCAGGCACTCGAGCCTGTCATCGCGCTCCATCCTCACGACCGTCGTGGGTCGCCCTCGCGCCCGCGTCGGAACGCCGTGGGCGTCGACCCCGTGCGTCGACGAAAGGCGTCGTTGAGCGTGCGCACGGACTCGAACCCGACCTGGTCGGCGATCGCCTCCATCGGCGCGTCGCTGTCGAGGAGCAGCGCCTTCACCCGCTCGACCCGGTGATGGTTCACCTCGTCGCGCAGGGTCGTGCCAGCGAGCTCGAGTCGACGCTGGAGCGTGCGCCGCGACAAGCCGAGCTCCCGCGCGATCGCGGCGGGATCACACGTCCCGACGCGGAACGCCCACGTGGCGCGCAGGCGCGCGACGATGTCGGGGA
>JAEUKG010001048.1 GCA_016794325.1 Myxococcales bacterium
GGGAACTCGTCGTTCTTCTTGCCCGCCGCCTCCCATTTGTCGCGGTAGGGGTCCATCCCGAGGCTCGGCTTCTTCTCGTCCTTGGGGTCGACCGCCTTCGCGCCCGCGTCACCCGCCGCGGCCGCGCCTGCGTCGCCGGCGACGGGGGCGGGCGCCGGCTTCGGATCGTCCTCGAGCAGGTTCTCGACCAGGCCCGAGCGCAGCGCGATCTGCCGCTCGAGGGTCTTGTCGGCCTCGACGAGATCGCTCATGTCGGCGTAGAGCCACTTGTTGTCCTGGTAGAACTTGCGGACGTCCTTGGTCCCCGCCTCGATGTAGTTGATGAGGTTCGGGCCGCAGGCCGCCATGCACGCGCCGTCGCGCCGGTCGGGCGGGCCGCACTTGGCCTCGCACGCCTTGTGGGTCGCGATGTCCTCGTTGAGCTTGACCGCCAGGGCGTCGATGAACTTCTCGTTCGCGGCGCGGTCGGGCGAGTCGACGACGACGATGAGCTGGCCGCCGCCGCCGATGCGGCCGAGCTGGTGCTCGAAGGCCTTGAACCCGGGGCTCTCGCGCGGCAGGAGCTCGAGGAGATCGGTGCGGAGCTCGAGGTACTTCTTGGCGTAGAGGCCCGCGCCCCCGATCACGCTCACCATGAGGAGCAGGACGAGGATCGGGTACGCGCTGGCGACGTCGACGATGCGCTCCACGGAGCGGCGCAAAATCCCAGTCTTTTCGTCGTTTTCGCTCATCGGCAGCCCCTCGTGCTTACCACGATTTCGAGCCCCGGGGGGGTTGTTCAGCCGAGGCCGCTCGTCCTCACGATCTCGTTCTGGATCCGGCGCGCCTGGGCGCGGGCGTCGAAGTCCGCGAGGACGCGCTCGCGCGCCTTCTTGCCTTGCTCGCGGCGGAGCGCCGCGTCCCGGAAGTAGCGGACGAAGCTCCGGCCGAGGGCCGCGACGTCTTTGGCCGGCAGGAGCGTCCCCGCCTCCCCGTTCTGGAGCATCTCGCGGACGCCGCCCTCGTCGAACGCGAGGACGGGCTTGCCCATCGCCATGGACTCGATCACCGCCCGCGGGAGCGGATCGGGATACACGCTCGGGACCACCGCGACGTCGAAGTCGGCGACGTAGGGCTTCACGTCCACCCGGAAGCCGAGGAAATGCACGTTCTTCTCGAGGCCGAGCTTGGCGACCAGGTCGCGGCACTCGGCGAGGTGATCGGGGCCGAGATCGGCGGGGGTGTCGCCGAGGACGACGAAGTGGCAGCGGGCGCGCTCCTCCTCGGAGAGGTCGCGGAGGGCGAGGTCGGCGGCGCGCGTCATCTCGACGTAGCCCTTGCGCGGCAGGATGCGGCCCTGGCTGCCGAACACCACCGCGCCCTCGGGGAGGCCGAGCTCGGCGCGCAACACCGGGGTGACGGCGCCGAGATCGAACTCGCTCGTGTCGAGCGCGTTGTGGATGACGCGCACCTTGTCGCGGCAGTGGGGGAAGAGCCCGGCCGCGGCCTCGGACACGCACACGATCCGGCGTACGCCCTTGCTGGCCGCGAGGCGGTCGTGCACCGGCCGCACCGCGGGCGGCACGCTCGTGTAGCGCACGTGCCAGAGGGCGGGGACGCGGCTCGAGAACGCGACCGCGCCGCCGGCGAAGTCGGCGTTGGTGCCGTTGCAGTAGACGAGGTCGTAGCGCCCGCGCCGGAGCATCGCCGTCAGGCGCCCGAGGCCGCGGGTGGCGCGCAGCACGTTGCCGCCGAGGCGCACCGCCTTCGTCGCGAGCGGCGCGTCGAAGTCGTCGCGCTCGATCGCGCGGTCCCACGGCTCGAACGGGTTCTCGACGAGGTCCGGCAAGAACGACATGTCCTCGGTGACCCCGCCCTTCTCGTAGAGCTCGCTGATCACGCCGGGGCGCGGGAGCACGACCGAGCGGTGGATGACGTCGGTGTCGAGGAAGCGGAGGATGTAGTAGAGGCTCCGGCCGGGCCCGCCGTTGCGCGCGGTGTCGTTCACGAAGAGGACGCGCACCTTGCGGCGCGGCTCGACGCGGGGCTCGAGGTGGCTCGGGGCGACCCTCGGATCGCCGGCGCCGTTGGTCTTCGCACCGTGGTTTCCGCGGTCGGTCGTGGTCATGGGCCCCGGCCTATACCAAATGCGGCGACAAAGACGTATACCCCCCGAGCCATGTCAGGCGAGGCCAGGCTCGACGTCGTCCTCGGGCGCTCGCTCGCCGGGCGCGACGCGGAGGACTACGACGATTTCGTCGCGCGGGCCCCCTCCGGCCACTACACCCAAGCTCGAGCGTGGGCCGAGGTCGCGGTCGCGGGCCGGCCGCTCTCGCCCCGCTATTTCCTCGCCCGGCGCGGGGGCGAGGTGGTGGGGGCCGCGCTCCTCCTGCGCGCGACGGCGGCGGGGCGGATCCCCCTGCCCGCGG
>JAEUKG010001076.1 GCA_016794325.1 Myxococcales bacterium
CGCGGCGGTCGTCTCCCGCGCGACCGCCATCTCCCCCGCGGCGCGGTTCGCGTCCGCCGCGGCGATGCGCGACGCCCTCCGCGAGGCGCTCACCCGGCCCCCGAGCGCCGCCCCCGCGTGGCCCGCGGGCCCGCCGGGCCCGCCGCTCGATCGACCGTCGAGCCTCTCGCCGCCCGGCGCGGCGGTGAGCGCCCCGCCCGCGGGGCCGCGATCGCCGTCACCCGCGGCCCACGCCCTCCGCCAGCCCGCGCCCCCGAGCCGTGCGGGCTGGGTCGTGGCCGCGATCGCCGCGCCGGCGATCCTCCTCGTCCTCGGCGGCGCGGGAGGAGCGGCGTGGTACGTGCACAATACACGCACTGGCCCCGCCGTGGGCCCCGTCGTCCTGCCCGCCCCGACGGCGAGCGCGAGCGCGCCCACCGCGCCGAGCGCGGCGGCGAGCGCGCCGAGCGCCGCGACGGTCGCGTCGAACGCCACCTCGCCCACGTCGCCCCCGGCGCCGAGCCTCGCGCGCAGCGCTCCGGCGGCGAGCGCGACCGCGTCCGCTCCGCGGGTCGCGCCCAGCGCCCCACCCACGGCGACGCCGGGGCGCAGGCTCGCGTACACGAGCAGCTCGCCGACCTACGGGAACCTCTACCCGGCCCAGGCCGACTTCATCCGCGTCGTCGACACGCACGCGCCCGGGCTCCAGCGGTGCTTCCAGGACGAGCGCGTCGCCGACTCGTGGACGATCACGTTCACGGTCAAGTTCGCGCACGGGCGCTCGCTCAGCGCGATGGTCGTGCACGAAGGCGCCGTCGTGGGGACGGGCGACCCCACCGCCGAGAGGCTGCGCAACTGCACCTACAACGCCGTCGCGATGTGGCCGTGGCCGGCCGCGCCGCAGCAGGCGCCGGACGCAGGCGCGCCCTACGTCCGCTTCTTCGTGGGCATGGTGTGGCAGGGGAGCCACGGCTGATCGCGGGGCCTTTCGTTCCTGAAACCGCGACCCTTTCGCCCGTGAACGAGGACCGCGCGCCGCGATCGCGATCTCGCGGACTTGGGGCGTGGCACGGATCACGCAAAGGGAGCCGCAGGCGCCGCGGCGAAGGCTTTTCCCCCCCGAGCCAGCCGCGGCGCCGCTTCTCTCTCGTGGCGAGTCACGCGGTCGGGCTCGACGCGGGCAGCCGGAGCGAGAAGACGGTCCCGAAGCCGAGCGACGAGCGGACGTCGATCGTACCGTCGTGCGCTTCGACGAAGCGCTTCACCACCGCCAGGCCGAGGCCGGTGCCGCGCGCCTTCGTCGTGTAGAACGGCTCGAAGAGGCGCTCGACGCGGTCGGGCGTCATGCCCGATCCGTGATCGCACACCTCGATCGCGATCTCGGGGCGCCCGGCCGCGGACGTCGCGGCGCGGAGCCGCACGCACACGGGCTGCGCGTCGACGGAGGCCTCGCGCGCGTTCACCAGCAGGTTGACGAGGACCTGACGGAGCATGCGAGCGTCGGCGTAGAGCGGCGGGATCTCGCCCTCGACCTCGACGCTCACCGCGACCGGCGAGCCCGACATCTGCGAGACCGCGAGGACGGCGTCGCGCACGACGTCGACCGCGGACTCGTCGCGCAGGCGAGGCGCGCTCGGGCGGGCGAAGTCGAGCAGATCGGCGACCATGTGGTTCAGGCGCTGCGCCTCCTCCTGCACGATCGCGACGAGGTGGCGCGCGGTGTCGGGGCCCTCGACGAGCCGATGCAGCGCCGCGACGGAGTTGTAGATGACGGCGACGGGGTTGCGGACCTCGTGGGCGACGACGGCCGCGAGCTCGCCGACCGCCGCCAGGCGCTCGCGGACGACGAGGTCCCGCTGCGCCTGGGCCAGCATCTCGTAGCTCTGCTGGAGATCGCTCATGAGGCGCGCGTTGTTCAGCGCCGCGCCGACCTGCTGGGCGAAGAGCTGCAAGAACGGGAGGTCGCGCGCCGTCGGCAGCTCCTCGTGGTAGCCGAGGGCGGCGGTCACCCGGCGGTAGAGGAGGACCCCCATCGGCTCGGCCGACGGCCCGGCGACGGGCACGACGAGCACGTGCGTGGCCTCGTCGGCGAGCGGGCCGTAGAGCTCGGCCGCGACGTCGAGGAAGCCGCTCCACTTGGAGTGCTCGGCCACGACCGCGCTCGCGACGCCGACGATCGGCGGGCCCGCCGCGTCGGAGAGCTCGAAGCGCGCGCGGCGCGCCTCGTCGAGCTTGGCCTCGGAGCGGTGCTCGCGGCCCGCCACCGCCCGGACGGCGGTGAGCGCCACGTGCTCGGCGGAGACCGCGAAGAACCCGAGGCACTGATCGTAGGGGAAGAGCGAGAACACGAGGTCGGCGGCGAGGCCGAGGATGCGATCGGGAGCGGGCGCGGCCCCGAGGTCGATCGCGAAGCGGTTGAGGGCGTCGAAGCGCGCGAGCTGATGGCTGAGGTCGCGCTGCGACACGATGAGCCGCTGCTCGGCCTTGACCAGGCGCCGCAGCTGCTCGTCGAGGGCGCGGTTCTGTCGAAGGAGCTCCTCGGTGCTGGGTCCGCGCTCCGGCATCTCAGTCGGAGCTCGGGTACAGGGCGCAGAAGACCGCCGTGTAGTTGTGGAAATACGTGCGCCCTTGGACGGGGGCGATCTCGCCGTAGGTGTGCAGGCCGATCCACGGGACGTCGCTCGGCAGCGCGCCCTGGGCCGGCTCGATGAGGCGCGCGCTCACGTCGTCGCCGAGGAGGAGCCGGCCGCGGCCGGCGCAGTCGAGCTGGAGCACGAACAACGGGCGCTGGCCCGGACGGCGGGCGGCGAGGTCCGCGACCGCGCGCGTCGCCCGCTCGCAGACCTTCTCCTCGTTCCGGAGCGCGATCTGGACCTGGGTGCCGCGGGCGATGCCGGCGGCGAAGAAGAGCGCGCCCGAGGCCGCGTCGAGCCCGACCGGCACGCGCACGGTGAAGTCGTCCATCGACGCCGTCTGCGCGGTCGGCAGGTGCTCGGCGAGGAGGAGGTGGGCGAGGTGCATCCCCTCGAGGCTGTCGGTAGACGCATCGAGATAGCCTTTGAAGAGGCCCCACGCCGGCCGCCCGTCGATCGAGCGGACGTACCCGCCGTCGGTCTCGGTGACGGTGAGCGGCACCCCGACGAGGTCGCAGCCGTGGGTGACGACCACCTCCGGCGCGAATTTGCCGTCGACGAGGACGGCGGTGAGGCTGCCGGTCCGGACGGCGTCGCCGTGGTACTGGAACGTCTTCTCGAAGGTGAAGAGATCCCCGGCGGTCCCGCCCGCGATCGTGACGGGGAACGGCAGCTCGGCCTCGAGCACGCGCACGAGGTCGGTGCAGTTTCCGCCGAGCCCGTCGGGGAAGAGGAGGAGCAGGCGACCCCGGGCGCCGCTGGCCGCGATCTCGCGCGCGAGCGCGGTGGCGGAGGCGCGCGAGTCGTCGACGAAGCCCGGCACCGCGTAGGTGTGGAACGTGAGCTCGTCGGAGGCGACCACGAGCGCGACCACCGCGTGGCTCGACTCGTCCGAGCCCGCGCGGGTGATCACCCCCTCGGCCGAGCAGCCGGCGATCGCGGCGCCGCCGACGACCTCGCGGACGCCGGAGAGGATCGCGCCCTGGTCGTGCCCGACCGTGGCGAACACGAGCGCGAAGTCGGCGCGCGCGCCCTCGAGGGCGCGCGCCGCCGTCGCGGCGGCCTCCCGCCCGGCCTCCACGCTGTCGCGGCTCCGACTGCTGCCTGTCCCTGCGCGTGTCGTCACGGCGGATGTGAGTGTACCACGGCGCGCGTGCTACACTTCGCGCCGATGTCGACGTGGCGCGAACGCCTGATTTCGCGGCGTGGCGCGGTCACGGTGGGCGCCGCGGCCTACCTGTCCGCCGCCATCGTCCGGGCGTCGGGCGGCGGCGCCGGCGGCGGCCTCCTCTCGTTCGCGTGCCTCGTGTGCACCCTGGCGCTCGCGGTGGCCTCCCTGGCGCTCGCGGCGCGCCCCGAGCACGGGGAGCGGCGCGCGAACGGCGCCCTCGGCCTCCTGCTCGTCGTGGGCTCGATCCCGGTCGGCGAAGGGAGCCGCGCGTTCGGCGCGTTCGGAGGCGCGATCGTGACGTCGCTCGCGCTCACCGGCGCCGAGGGCATCACCGGCCCCGGCGGGATCGGTCGCGGGGCGTCGCTCGACCTCCGCGCCGCGCGAAAAATCGCGGTCGCGCTCTGGGGCCTCACCGCAGCGGCGTACGTGGCCCACGCGCTCGGCGTCGCCAAGAACGCGGACGAGAGCTGGCTCGGGGGCGGGATGAGCGCGCTCGCGGGCCTCGCGATCGTGGTCGCGCTCCTCACCCGCGCCACCCGCGGCTACCTCGAGCTCGGCGTGCCCGCGCAGGCGCTCGCGGCCACCATCGCGCTCCTCGCGGGCATGGTCACCGGCGAGGGGCTCGCGATCGTGCTCCACGTGCCGAGCGGCCGCGGGCTCCTCTTCGGCCTCGCCGTCGGCGCGATCGCGGCGGCCGAGATCTCGGCGCTGCCCGATCCCGCGCGGGTGCTCGCCGTCGCCCGGCGCCTCGCCGTGCTCGTGCTCGTCGTGACCCCGCTGGTCGGCCTCACCGCGGGCCTGGTCGGCGAGGCCACCCGCGGCTTCGCCCCCGCCGCCGTCGCCGCGGCCGCCGTCGCCGTCGCCCTCGGCATGGGCGCGCGGCGCCTCGACGGCGTGTTCTTCGAGGGCCAGAGCCGCCACGCGCGCGCGGCCGAGCGAGCCCTCGCGAGCGTGCGCCTCCTCGACCCCGACGACCTCGTCAAGGGGGTCCTCGGCGCGCTCAAGGAGCCGTGCGGCGCGGCCGGCCCATCGCCTGTATTCTACACGCATGATCCCGAGCCCGCCGCCCAGCGCGTCGACACCGGCGGATACCTGACGGCGAGCGAGGCGCGCTGGCCCATCGAGCTCATCGAGGTCGCGCGCGGCGAGCCCTACGGCACCGCGCGCATCGAGGTCTTGCGCGCGGTCGACGTGCGCCGGCCCGACCTCCGCCTCGCGCTTCGCTTCATGGAAGAGGAGGAGATCGAGGCGGCCACGGTGGTCGTTCGCGAGGGCGAGCCGATCGGCCTCGTCACCGTGCCCGAGCGGGGCCGGCGCGCGCGCGCGTCGCTCGAGGAGGTCGTCGCGCTCAAGGCGCTGGCCGACCACCTCGCTCACGTCGGGGCGACCCACGCGCGGGTGCTCCGCGGGCTCGCGCGCGAGGAGGCGCTGCGCGTCGAGCTCGAAGACGAGCGCGAGCGGAGCGCGCGCCTCGA
>JAEUKG010000906.1 GCA_016794325.1 Myxococcales bacterium
CTCCGTGGCACGCGGGATCGGCGGTCGTTCGAGTTCGCGAACACCATCGCCGAGAACGTGAAGATCGCCCGGTCGCGGGCGATGGCGCGCGGCTCGGCCCACATGGTCGTCTTCACGACGAACGGGACCACCGACCGGGGGACGATCCGCGTCTACGAGGCGGTCTCGATTCCCCCCGGCGCCGGCCCTGACGCGAACGGGGTGCTCGGCGGGCCGAACACGGTGGCGAACATCGGCGCGCGGTCCCCGGTCAGCTCGTGCAAAGGCGTGAACCAGTGGACGATCCTCCAGGTGGGCGGCGCCGGCGGCAAGCCGCCGGACGGCGCGGGCGCGGGCGGCACGGGCCCCGTCGGCGACTTCGCGGACGCGCAGCTCATCGGCGCCAACTGGGTCGGGCGCCTCAACTTCACCTCCAACGACGCCGACGCCGACCACACGTCGGCGCTCTACCGATACCCCACGGGCGGCGGAGCGCGCGCCGCCGCGCCGAGCGGCGCCGTCCTCTGCTTCACCCCCGGCGGGCGCACCTACTACGCCGACAGCGCGGCGCTGCTCGTGGGCGCGAGCCCCACCAACGACGTCTTCGAGATGGAGATGACGTCGGTCGACAGCGGCGGCGTCCAGCGCGGCCCCAAGCGCCACATCCTCTTCCCCGCGTCGGCGCCCCCGCGCATCCGCTCCGGCCCCTGAGCACTCCCATGAACACGACGAACCCCTCCACCCGCACCCCGTCGCCTCGCTCGCCGCGCGCATCGAAGCGAAGCCGCCGCGGCTACACCGCCGTCGAGGTGGTCATCGCGATGACCCTCTTCGCGATCGGCGGCGCGGGCATCATCGCCATGGAGCGCGCGGCCGTGCGCGGGAGCCAAGACGCGCGCGCGCTCGACGTCGCCAGCGGCATCGGGCGCGAGTGGCTCGAGCGGATCCGGCGCGACGCGCTGCTCTGGGGAGTTCTCGACCCGAGCGCCGCCAACGCGCCGATCCTCATCGGAAGCGCGAAGATGACGTGGCTCAAGGCGCCCGAGGTCGTCGTCGGCGCGGTGGCGCCGTCGCCCTGGCGGGTGCCCCCCGCGGCGCCGAACACCCCCGGCGCGCGGCCGACGTTCGACACGCTGGGCCGCGAGGTGAACGTGGGCTCCCCCGACGTGAAGTACTGCGTGCAGTACCGGATCGAGGCGGTGCAGTTCGAGCCCGGCGGCGCCACCCTCGCGGAGGCGACCACGCTCCGCGTCGACATCCGCGTGCTCTGGTCCCGCGGCATGCAACAGGGCCCCGTGGCCACCTTCTGCGCGGATCAGATCCAGGACGCGCAGACGGTGCAGTCGGTCGTGATCTCCTCGGTCGTGCGGAGGAACAACCAGTGAGCTCGTCGACCCTCCCCCGGCTACGTCGCGCTCGCCGCGGGGGCTTCACGCTCGTGGAGCTCCTCATCGCGACCGTCGCCGGCTTCATCGTCGCCCTGAGCGTCATCGCCCTCTCGCGCGACGCGACCAAGACGTTTCAGGAGGAGGTGCGTGCCTCGCAAGCCGAGACCGCGCTGCGGCTCGCGTCCGAGCGCCTGCGCGCCGACATCCAGCGCGCGGGATACATGGGCTCGGCGAACACGTTCACCGACCCCTACATCGAGCGCGGCAACCAGGCGACGGGCACCTTCTACTCCGGCACGCACCCCGGGATCGAGAAGATGCTCGGCATCTACCTCGTCAACGGCGGCTCGGTCGACGTCACGTACACGAACGGCTCCGACGTCGCGAGCTACTCGGGCTTCAACCAGCTCAACCCCGACACCCTCACCCTCTCGGGCAACCTCACGACGTCGGACCAGTACCTCGGCAACTACATGGCCGGCCAGGGGAGCTGCGGCGGCCCCCGCTTCCAGTTCTCGAACGACGACCCCGCCGTCGCGCGCCTGCTCCAGCAGGGCGTCGTCGACGCGTTCCGGCCGGCGCGCGACGCGGCGGGCACTCCGGTCGGCACGTTCATGGCTCGCATCTACGATCCGAGCCGCAACCGCTATTCGATCGCCCCGGTCTGCGCGACGAGCGCCGCCGGGGTGACCCCCGGGTGGATCGACATCGCCGGCGACCCCTTCCCCGCCGTCCAGCCGGGGATCACCCTCACGAGCTGGGTCGCGAACCCCGTGCAGACCGTCCGCTGGCGGATCCGGCGTCCGCCGAACGACGTGAACATGGACCCGCCGCGGTTCGCGAACGGTCGCTTCGAGCTCGTCCGCGAGTGGCTCGACGCCACGATCGATCCGACGAGCAAGAACCTGAGCGTGGGCATGCCCGAGGTCGTCGCCGAATACGCGGTGGACCTGAAGATCGCCTTCAGCGGCGAGACGGACATCAGCACCCACGCCACCGCTTCGAACGACTTCGACAAGGCGGCGGGGAACGAGCTGTGGACGTCGCCGGCGGCGCGCATCGTCGCCATCCCCGCCGGCGTCGCCCCCCAGCGGATCCGGTCGGTCCGCTTCCGGCTCGCCACGCGGGCGTCGCTGCCGGATCGCGATCTCAACATCGCCCCGGTCTTCGGCACCGGCGCCAACGCGTCGAACTACATCTACCGCTACTGCTTCGACGCGACGTGCACGACCAACCTCGCTCGCGTCCGCACCTTCGTCGGCGAAGTCGCCCTCGTCAACCAGGCCAAGGTTTTCTGATGAACAGGAGCACCATGGGTCACCTCGAGAGCCCCCGCGCCCGCGCCCTCCGCGGAGCACGTCTGCGCCGCCACAGCGGAGGCACGGTCATGTTCCTGGTCGCGACGAGCCTCGCCTTGATGGCGGCGATCGGCGTGTACGCGATGTCGTCGTCGCAGCAGGAGGTCCGCGCGAGCGGCTTCACCCGGCAGTCGACCCAGGCGCTCGCGCTCTCGGAGACGAGCATGTACGCGTCGGCCGACTTCTTCGGCGCGAACGGGAGCGACTTCCTCGTCCGGATGATGGCCGGCCAGCTCGGCGGCGCGTACCAGACGACCAACTGCGTCTCGGCCCTCCCCTACACCGGCACCGGCTCCGACCTCGGCAAGGCGTGCAAGCGCATCGTCCCCGCCGACCTCCTGAGCTCGTGGAACAACCTCCCGCTCACCACCGGCTACGGCGGCGCCCTCAACGGCAACGTCTGGGCCGAGGCCACCGACCCCTTCTACACCGCCCCCCCGCCAGGCACGAACCTGGCCGCGAACATGAAATACATCTCCGCAACCATCACCACCGCCGGCATCATCGAGGTCCCGGGCGGGGTGAAGACCCCGGTCTACGGGCGCGGGCGCATCATCGTCGGTCCTGTCGTCGTCGGCTCCGGAGGCTGATCCATGCGAAGCCACAAGCTCACCCTCGCCAAGCTCCTCGGCGCGTTGACCGGCATCGCCGGGCTCGCGGCGTCGAGTCCTGCCTCTGCCCAGCCCTCGGGCGCGCTCCAGAGCGCGCCGCCGAACGTCCTGCTCCTCGTCGACACCTCGGGGTCGATGGAGCGGATGGGCGACGGCTCGCTCCCGCAGTGCGCGCCCGGCGACGACACCAACCCCGCGAAGAACGTCCCGAACCGCTGGGGCATGCTCCTTCAGGCGATGACCGGCTCGTTCCAGCCGTTCTACAGCTGCCAGGCGCTCGACCGCTCCTCGCAGGTCTTCAAGGACGAGTTCTCGATCGCGGGCAAAGACCCGTACGACACCGGCTATTTCCTGCCGTACCACCGCCCGTTCACCGGCGACGGCAACTCGGCCGCCCCCTTCGACAAGCAGGTCTGCGGCGTCGGCCCCTTCAAGCTCGCTGGGATTGGCGCGGGCCAGGGTGTCAGCAAGTACCTTCGGAACGAGGCCGGCGCCGCCGAGTCGTGGACCGGCAACGGCATCGCCACGTTCACGCTCGACGACCTGAAGAACCTGTCGAGCACCGACCCGGCGCCCAACGCCAACAAGTGCACGTTCGACCAGTCGAGCGACGGTCAGCTCGACTACGCGCGCGACTACCTGCGCTTCGGCATGATGACCTTCGACAGCGATCCCGACAACAACGGGACGCCCCCGGTCCCCGGGGCTCAGTGTGGGATCCTCGGAGCGTGCGGCCCGGTCTACCCCACCGGCGTCGCGCTCGACGCGGCGAACCCGTTCCTCGGGCAGTGGAGCTACGTGCCCTCGACGGGCTTCGTCACCGCGAACCTCCCCGCGTGCGCGCCCATCAACTACGGCGTCGGCGCGCGCGCGCACTTCGCGCCGCCCTGGGAGGGCCGCCACATCAAGTTCCCGAAGTGGGACGCGACGACGGCCGAGATCCAGCAGAACAACGACATCGTCCAGCAGGTCCTCCTCGCGACCCGGCCGTACGGTGCGACCCCCATCGCGGGCCAGCTCCGTCACGCGATCGACTACCTGCTCGTCAACAACGCGGGCCCGAAGGGCGTCGACCCGATGCTCCAGGGCGCCGGCGCGGCGGCCCAGTGCCGCGACCAATACGTGATCGTCCTCACCGACGGCGCGCCCAACATGGACCTCCGCACCGCCTGCCAGGGCGGCGGCGGCAACTGCCCCTTCGCGACGATCAACGGGCCGACCGGCCTCGTGCGCGCGCTCTACAACGGCGACGCGAGCGCCTACGGCGGCAGCGCGGGCAACAAGAACATCAAGGTGTTCGTGATCGGCTTCTCGGTCAACGGGACGAACCCCGCGACCGACGGCTTCCCCGCGGCGCTGCCGGGCGGCAGCCGCTCCTGCCTCGGGTGGTTCAACGACGCGACGGTCGGCGGCAACGGCACCGTCGGCGGCATGCGCACGGCGTGCACGACGTATCCCCCGACGGCCGGCAGCACCGGTGAGGCGTGCTGCACCCTCAACGAGATGGCCTACGTGGGGTCCGGCGGACTCGACGGCGCCCCCAGCCCGAGCCCCGCGTATTTCGCCGAGAGCCAGGCCGACCTCGCGGCGGCGTTCGCCGCGATCCTCGGCAGCATCAGCAAGGGCGTCACGACCCGCACCGTCCCCGCGTACGGTCCGCCCACCCAGAACGGCACCTCGGCGCAGTCGGCCATCTTCAACGCGTCGTTCGATCCGCAGCTCACCGGCGCCTGGCGCGGCGACGTGACCCGCTTCCGCACGACGTGCAACGTCGGCACCGGCGCCCGCACGTTCGCGGCCTTCGACGCCAACCAGGGCGACTCGTTCTACCAGAACATGTCGAACACCTCGAAGGAGCGCTTCGTCCTCACCGTGTCGCCGCCCGACGTCGGCGGCGGCGTGAAGGAAGGCCGCTTCTCGATCCGCCCCTACGCCAAGGACCCGAGCGACTGGGACGACATGAAGGCGTGGCGGAGCGACGAGATCGACGTCGCGAAGGACACGACGGTCATCGGCACCGGCGGCGGACAGCTCGATCCCGACGCCCTCGGGATCGACAACAAGTCGTGCAAGAAGACGGCGACGATGCCCAAGCTCAGCGCCACCGAGTGCGCGCGGGTGGCTTGGGGCTTCGCGACCTCGACCAAGGAGTCGCTCTCCTTCGGCGCCCCGGCCTACCAGTTCAACAAGCGCTGCTTCGGCGGCACCTGCAACGCGCTCGGCGCGATCTACCACGCGAGCCCGGTCGTGGCCGGGCCGCCCTCGTCCTTCTCGCGCGACGAGGCGTACCGTGAGTACGCCGCGCAGTACAAGTCGCGTCCCCAGGTGCTCTACACCGCGAGCACCGACGGCCTGCTCCACGCCTTCGACGCGCAGACCACCACCGGCGGCACGCCGCAGCGCAACGAGCTCTTCTCGTTCATCCCGCCCGCCGTCTTCACCGACCTCCTCAGCAACTACCCCGGCGGGCAGAACATCATCCTCGACGGGCGCCCGGTCGTCCGAGACGTCGTGTTCGAGCGCACGAACGTCGACATCTCCGGCGGCGCCGGCAAGTGGTTCAAGTGGCACACGGTGCTCATCGCCGGCCTGGGCAACAAGGGCGGCTACTACGCCCTCGACGTCACCGACCCGGTGGTCGACAACTCGGGCGCGCTCAACTGGCAGAAGCCCGCCTCCGGCTACGACAACTACGGCGGCACGAACGGCATCAACCAGCTCGAGACCCCGAAGAAGAAGGGCCCGCACTTCCTCTGGCAGCTCACCACGGTCGACGAGAAGCCGACCAAGGGCAAGGGCAAGAAGAAGGGCAAATACAAGCACAACAACGACGTCTACAACATCTTCGGCGACATCTCGGGCACGCCGGCGGTCACGAGCGTCTTCATCCGCAACCGCAACCAGCCGGCCGCCACCGCCCCGAAGGAGACGGGCATCGCCATCCTCCCCGGCGGCATGGAGAACGGCGGCGCCGCCGCCAACAAGTTCTGCCCCCGGGCGACCGGCCAGAACCTCTCGGCGCCGAACGGCATCGGCAACTACGTGGGCTTCAAGGACCTCTCGGCGCCGCCGAACGCGCCCTACAACGCGCGCACACACGTCCGGCAGTGGAGCTCCATCGACTGCGCCGCCCCGGTCCCGTCGCGGACCGTCACCATCGTCCGCGTCGACACCGGCGAGATCGTCGCCATCTTCGGCCGCAAGGACCAGGACATCCCGGACTACCTCACCGATCCGGTGAGCGCGACCGGGCTCATCGTCACCAACGACACCCCGCTCGACTCGCCCATGAGCGGCGTGCCAGTCATCTACCCCAACGAGATCGGGCAGCCGGCCAAGGAGTTCTACATCGGCGACGCCGACGGGACGATCTGGCGGTTCGACATCAGCGATCCGAACCCGAAGAACTGGACCGGCGCGCTCTTCTTCGACACCCAGGACCGTTCCCTCACCGCGCGCGCCATCCCCCAAGAGCAGGCGGACACGAGCCAGCCGATCAGCGTCCCGATGATCGTCTCGCTCGACGACAGCGGCAACCCCGTCCTCAACGTGGCCACCGGCGACCAAGACAGCATCACCGACATCACCTCCGGCGGCACCTACGCGTGGAAGCAGAACCGGGTGCTCTCGATCTCGGTGAAGCCGACGTACCTCCTCGCGCCCTCGCCCCAGATCAAGCCGGTGCTCAACTGGCAGTGGGGCTTCGCGCAAGGCGAACGAGTCACCGGACCGATGGATGTGTTCGACGGGACTCACTATTTCGCGACCATGAGGCCTCCCCCAGGAGCGACGGCGTGCGGCACCGGCGAGGCTCGGCTCTACGGCTGGCACTACACCCAGGCCCGGTCGGGCGTGGTGAACAACGGCGGCGCCTACCGCTACCCCGACGCGTCCACCGCGTTCGAGGTCCCGTTCCCGGCGGGCCCGGCGCAAGGCCAGATCATCCCCGGTGTCTCCGTGCTCGCGACGCAGGCGTGCTTCCAGGCGACGAACGTGTCGGATCCGTTCTTCGGCGGGAGCGTCTCCGGCGTCAACTTCAGCAGCGGGAACGACACGCAGTACTCGCTGTTCGTCCAGGTCGCCCAGAAGTCCGGCAGCGGCGGCACCATGACCTACGGTGGTGGTGCCCGCTTCGGTACGGGTCAGGGCGTCATCAAGCCGAAGACCCGCACGCGCCTCGACTCCTGGGCCACGGTCGTCGACTGACCGAGGGCCCCGGATCATGAGGCACATCCCCACCGCCCTCTTCGGGGCGACCTCCTCCGACGGCCGCCGCGCGCTCCAGGTGGCCGCCCTCGCGGCGGTCCTCGCGAGCGGCTGCCGAGGCAAGGTCGACGATCGGTCCGAGACGAGCGAGGCGCCGAGCGCGCCGTCGCCGGTGACGACGCTCCCCCAAGACGCCGTGGGCAAGGGCCAGCTCATCGAAGGAAAGGAGGAGGCGTACGGTGTGCGCCTCCCCTACGAGTGGTCCATCAGCTCCAAGATGCAGAACGGCGTCGTGGCCGTCGGTCCCGGCAAGCCGGAGGACGTCGCCAACTACGTGCGCGCCCGCGTCCAGGCCAAGACCGTCAACGTCGGGGCGTCGTCGACCCGCTTCGTCAAGGTGACGGTGCGGTCGCTCCCCAACCGAGAGCTCGCGATCGGGGTCGAGCCCGACCCGCGCGGTGGAGCCCGCTCGCGCATCGTGATCGAAGACGTCACGCCGCCCCCCGATCCGCCGCCCGAGAAGCGCGATCCCGCGGCGCGGATGGAGTCCGTCGGGCTCACGCCGAACGGCCGGGTCCTGAACCCGAGCCGCCTCGAGTGACCTTCTTGTGATAAGTAGCCGCCTCGATGACCGAGCGCGGCGATGCCGATGACGGCGCCAAACGCGCGGGGCGCGGCGGGCTGTTCGTCCTCGGGGCGAAGGTCTTCTTCATCCTCGCCGGCCTCGTGCAGCAAGCGCTGCTCCCGAAGGCGCTCGGCCACGCCGGCTACGGGGCCCTGTCGCGCGTCCTCGCTGCCTCCAACATCCTGAACAACGTCGTCGTCGCGAGCTCGACCCAAGGCGTGAGCCGCGCGGTGGCGGGCGCGGCCGGGAACGAGCGCGCCGCCTTCCGGATCGCGGCGCGCGTCCACGTGCCCCTCGCCCTCGCCTTCGCCGTCCTCCTGCTCGCGATCGCCCCCGTGGTCGCGTGGTACGAGAAGGCGCCTCACATCCGCACACCGCTCTTCGTGATGGCCGGCGTGCTCGGGCTCTACGGGGTCTACGCCCCGCTCGTCGGAGCGCTCAACGGCTCGCGGCGGTTCGACCGCCAAGCCGCGCTCGACATCACCGCCGCCGCGCTCCGCACGGTGGGCCTCGTGGGCGTCGGCTACCTGCTCGCGAAGAGCGGCGGCAGCGGCGTCCTCGGCTCGGTCCTCGGCGCGGTCGGCGCGGCGAGCGTCGTCTTCGTCGTCGCGCTGCGGTGGGTGGGCCACGACGGCCGAGGCCTCGGCGGGTCCAGCGAGCCGAGCGCGGCGGTCGGGACCCCGCGCGCCTACTTCTGGGGCATCTTCCCCGTCATCCTCGCGCAGGCGTGCACGAACGCGCTGATGCAGGCCGACATCCTCGTGCTCGGCCGCTACCTCTCGCTCTCGGCGACGGGGCCCGACCCCGTGAAGTCGGCCGACGAGTGGGTGGCGGTGTACCGCGCCTGCCAGCTCTTCGCCTTCCTCCCCTATCAGCTCCTCTTCAGCGTCACCCAGGTCCTCTTCCCGATGATCGCGAAGGTGCGCGCCGAGGGCTCGCCGGGCGAGCTCACCCGCGTGGTCGAGCGGGGCGGTCGCCTCGGGGCCATCGTCTGCGGGCTCCTCGTGTCGGTCGTCGTCGCGCTCCCCGGCGGCCTCCTCCGCTTCGCCTACGATCCCGTGATCGCCGAGCGCGGGCGCGAGGCCCTTCACGTGCTCGCGCTCGCCCAGGCGGCGTTCGCGATCCTCGGCCTCGGCACGACAATCCTTGTAGGGATAGGTCGCGAGATCACCGCGCTCCTCATCACGCTGGTGGCCCTGATCCTCGTGCTCGTGCTCTCGACGTCGGGCGTCCCCCGCGCCGCGTTCGGCGGCCCCCAGCTCCTCACCGCTGCCGCCTGCACGGCCGCGGCCCTCCTCGGGGCGCTCGCGGTGACGATCGTGGTGGTCCGGCGCGCGACGGGGGCCTTCGTCCCGTGGGTCACCGGCGCTCGGGTCTCGCTCGGCGTCGGCCTCGCGTGGACGCTCGGGCTCTACACGCCGACGAGCGGGCGCCTCACGACGACGGTGATGGCGGCGGGCGTGGCGCTGCTCTACGTGGTGGTGCTCGTGGTCACGCGCGAGCTCCGCGGGGCCGACCTCGCCCTCGCGCGATCCATCGTCGCCCGCAAGAAGGCGTGACCGGGCGCAGGCGCCCGAGCAAACGCGGATCGCCGCGGCCGCGCGTCAGCGCTTGGGCTTGCTCGCGACCATGATGTCGAAGTCGGAGCCGCCGTTGCGACGCAGCTGCGACACGTACAGGCGGCATCCGTCCGGGGATACCCAGCGCGGGATCTCGGTGCCGTCGGTCTTGAGCTCGGCGACGGTGGAGGGCACGCCGAACGCGCCGGTCGAGCTCGCGCGGCTGGCGGTCCAGACGTCGTAGTTGTCGACGTCGAAGGAGCCGAAGTAGATGCGGCGACCGTCCGGCGTGAGGACGGGCGCGATCGCGCCCTTCGCCGACAGCTCGTCGACGCGCACCGGCGGCCCCCACGTGGAGCCGCTCTTGGGCGCGCGCCACATGTCCGGCAGCTGCGCCGAATAGCCGCGGCTGAACCAAAGCTCGTCTCCCACGAGATACGCGAACCCCTCGCCGTCGGGAGTGTTGATGCCGTTCCCGAGCTTGGCCGGCGCCGACCACACGCCGCTGCTCTTGGTCGACACGTAGAGGTCGGTGTGATCGACGTCGAGGTACTCGAACACGAGCGAGGCGCCGTCGGCGCTGATGGCGGGCCCCGAGACCTCGGAGAGCGCGTTCACCTCGGCGACGGGCGTGAGCCCTCCGAACGGGCCGCCGTTGACGGCGCGCGTCGCCCGCCAGATGGCGAGGGTCGCGGCGCCGCCGTCGGTGGTCGGCCGGGCGCTCGTGAAGTACATCGTGAGCTCGTCGGGCGAAAGGTACGGGAGCCGATCGTCCTCGGTGCCGGCGTTCACGCCGGGCACGAGCTCGAGCGCGCCGAAGGGCTTGTCGAGATCGCAGGGCGGCGCGGCGGCGTCGGCCCCCGCGTCCGACGCGGGCCCGCTGTCGTTGGACGCGCTCCCGTCCGCGCCCGGCGACGCCTCGAGCGAAGCGTCGGCCGAAGGGCCCGGGCTCCCGACCGGATCTTCGCCGACGCAGGCCGCGAAGGTGACCAGGGCGGCGAGGGAGGCAACACCCGAGAGAGCGAGGGTCCGGCGCATCTCGGCGGGATAGCCGACGGCCGGGCCCAGGGCAAGTCGCCTGCGGTCAGAGTCCGAAGGGAGGAGGCATCGAACCGCCCCCGGGCTGACCACGCAGCCCGTGCTTCTGGACGAGCCGATGCAGGTACATGCGATCCATCCCCGCCATTCGAGCGGCCTTGCTCATGTTTCCGCCGGCCTCTTCGAGGAGCGACGAGAGGTACGCGCGCTCGAAGGTGTCGATGGCCGCGTCCTTGGCGATCTTGAAGGGCAGGCGCGCCTCCTGGGCGGTGAAGCCGCCGGCCGCGGCCGGGGCGTTGCTCGGCCGCTTGGACGTGGGGATGGCGGTCTCGAGCACCACGCACCGCTCGACGTAGTTCCTGAGCTCGCGCACGTTGCCGGGCCAGTCGTGCTTCGCGAGCTCGGCGAGCACCGGCTGCGGGAAGAGGCGCTCCTCGTGCGGGACCCCGAGCTGCTGCAAGAAGACTCGGATGAGGATGAGGAGGTCGTCGAGCCGCTCGCGGAGCGGGGGGACGTGGGTCGTCATGACCGCGAGCCGGAAGTAGAGGTCTTCGCGGAAGCGGCCCTTGTTGACCTCGCGCTCGAGGTCGCGGTTCGTCGCCGAGATCACGCGGACGTTGATCTTGCGCGCCTTGGTCTCGCCGACGCGCCGCACCTCCTTGGCCTCGAGGGCGCGGAGGAGCTTGGGCTGCATCTCGAGCGGCAGCTCGCCGATCTCGTCGAGGAACACGGTGCCGCCGTCGGCCGCCTCGAACGCGCCGATGCGGTCGCGGTCGGCGCCGGTGAACGCGCCTCGGATGTGACCGAACAGCTCGCTCTCGATGAGGTTCGGCGAGATCGCGCCGCAGTCGACGACGACGAACGGCTTGTCGGCGCGGGGGCTGTGGGCGACGATCTCGTTGGCGACGAGCTCCTTGCCGGTGCCGCTCTCGCCCTCGATGAGGACGTTGATGTCGCTCTGCGCGATCTTCTCGAGCAGGGCGAAGAGCTTGCGCATCGTGAGGCTGATGCCGGCGAGCTGGCCGAACGACGGGATGAGGGGGATCGCGCTCTCGACGCCGGCCTCGGCGGGGCGGACGCGGATGACGGAGTCGCCGAGCGCGAGCACGCCGCCCTCGGGCGGCAGATCGGCGTCGCGGAGGCGCACGCCGTCGAGGCGAGTGCCGTTGAGGGAGCCGGTGTCGCGCAGGCGCCACGTCCCCTCTTCGCGGACGAGGCGACAGTGGAAGCGCGACACCGCGGGATCGCGCAAGACGAGGTCGTTCGACGAGTGGGTGCCGATGCGGCAGAGGTCGCCGTCGTGCGTGATCGCGCGGTGGACGACCATCCCGCCCTCGCGCTCGATGGTGAGCAGGAGCCGCGGCACGGTGACCGTGTCGACGAGCTGCCGCAGGGTGTGGATCGACGCGTCGCGCGCGACGGACGTGGGCACGCCGTCAGGCGTACCGCCACCGGGGAACTCGCTCGCGGGCCGCGGCGGTCGCGGGTGGCTCTCGCTGTCGGGGATCGTCGCGCGGTGATCGAAGCTCGTGTCCGGAGCGGCGGCCGGCGGCATCGGCGGCGGCACGCGCGAGGGTGACGGCTTGATCGGCTCGTGCGCGCGCGGCGGCGCGACCGACGACGGGGGGACCTGGGGCGCCATGGGGCGTTTGGGTGGTTGCGAGGACACCGTGGGTGAAGGATACGGCATCGAGGCCGGAGCGAGGGGGGTGCGCGTACCGTTGTTCACGTTGTCTCCTCTTGAGCGCAAAGGTCGCAGAGCAAGGGTGATGCCGAGAACCGGCATCTGCGGGTATGAGGCATCACTTCAGAGCCATTTCAAGGCGTTACACTGGTCGCACCTCCGACCACTGCGCCCCTATTTGCGGCCTATCACCCTCAACTGGTGCGACTTTCCAACCGCACCGGCCTCACGCCGGCTCGGTCCCACGCCCCACGCACGCGTCGGGGCGCAGCCTCGTGCGACCCCGCTCCGCCTCCACCCCGCAATTCGACGTCCCCGCTCCACGCGCGCGTAGGGATCGCGCGTCGCGGGGCGTAGGGTTCGTCGATGATCGATCCGACGCGCTCCGCGGAGCCTTGTGGTGTGTGCGGTGGTGACGGGCGATTGCACAACGCGTGGGGGCAGATCGCGACATGTCCGGCGTGCCACGGCAGCGGCCGGCGCGCCGAGGACCGAGGCTTCCACGACGTCACGAAGACGAAGCCCTCGCACCACCAGCCGACGAACCGCGCGAAGGTGGTCGAGAAGCAGACGTGGCCGACGACGCCGCAGGGGGCAGCGCTCGCGTCCGACGTCCGCGCGTCGAGCCTCGACGACGCGACCAAGGCACGCATCACCCGCGAGATCATCGATCACGAGTCGACGCACGGGCAGTGCACGAAGACGTTCGTGAAGAAGATCCGAAAGCAGTTCCGGCCCGCGGCCGCGCCCTGAGGGTCCGAAGCGGCCGCGCGCCCGCGCCGTGTCGCCCCCGAAAATGGGCAGCAAGCTGCCCAATTTCGGAGGGGCCGCCCAGGGCTCCCGGTCCGGTCGAATCGAGGTCCCCTGGCGCTCACACGTTCAGTCCGAGGGCGCTCAGCGCGGCCCAACGCTCCAGGATGCGGCGCTCCCCGGCGGTCATCAGGCGGTTGTGTCGACCGCGAGCCTGCACGACGCGCTTGGACGCGTTGTGGACCTCGACCGTCACCATGCGCCAGTTGCCGGTCTCGCCGCGCCCGTCTTCCATGGTCACGGACCAGATCGACACCTCGCCGCGAGCGACGCGCGGGGCGTAGGAATACACGCAGTGGCCCATGGCCTTGCCCTCGTCGGCGAGCGCCCGCGCGCTCAGGATCTCGCGCACGCGCCAGACCTCGCGGACGTCGGCCCCGTGCTCGCGGCGAACCTCGCGGTACTCCGCGGGCAAGAACCCGCTGGGGGTGAAGACGTGAGCCGACACGGTGCGCTGGACCGCGAGGTCGACGTGCCACGCGCGCATCGCCGCGAGCAGCGCCGCGCCCGAGCGCCCGCGCATCGAGAAGCCCGGCGACTCCGCGCGGCGAGCGGCGACGTAGTCGGTGAGCGGCCCGACCTCGGCGGCGTCGAGCATGCCCCCCGCCCGACCGAGCCACTCGACGAACGTGGCCCAGAACTCCTCGTCCGACGCGCTGCCGAGCGCCCTCGCGAAGCGCGTCTCGCTCCACGCGGCGAGCAAGCGCCCGTCGAGGCCGCAGGCGCGCGCCTGGGCCCTTCGCACGGCGCGAAGGAAGCCCACGTCGACGGGCGTGGAGAGGATGTCGTGGCACATCGCGCGCGTGAGCTTCATCGGCAAGTGCACGCGCGCGACGTCGTAGAACGAGGCGCCGCTCGCCACTTGCGCGGCGATGGGCGCGAGCGTGTCGCCCGCGTCGTCGGTGAACGCCGACCAGAGGATCGCCGGCATCGGGTAGCGCGCGCAGAGGTGCGCCGCGAGCGATCGGAAGAGCGAGCTCGCGCCTTTGCCTCGGGGAGCCCACTCCTCGATCGGTCGCACCGGCGCCACCGCGGCGAGCCGCCGGAGCGCCGCCGCGAAGCGGTCGTCGAGGAGGCGCGACGCCTTCTTGCGCAGCGTGTTCATGAGCGAAGGCGGCGCCGCGACCGCCCGCGCGCGCGGGCGGTCGAGCGCGCGCGCGAGCGCGGCCTCACGCGCGGCGGCGGCCGCGTCGCGGCTCAGCCGGCTGGCCTTGCGGCTGTTTCGTGCGGTTGCGTACGCGGCCCGTGCGGCCGCGGAATCCATTCGATCTTTGCTCACGACGAGACCCCATCGGGGGGGCTCGCCGTGAGGCGACGCGAAGGCGCCTAGCGGACCGAGCCCCGAAGAGTGGCGAAGGCGACGCGCGACCAGCGGCGCGAGGCTGCTGGACGACGCCGCGGCGACGAGGTGGCTTCGGGTCTCATGGGCGGGCGTTACTCTAATCACGGATGGGCTCCGCGCAAGCGAGCCCCCGCCGGAAGGTAGGACACGCGGCGACAGCGGCGCTCTCTCCGCCGACGGCCGGCCAGGTGGGCTGCCATGCGCGGCTGCGACGCCCCACGCTGGCGCGCGCGACCGCCGCCGACGTCCCGCGCGCCACCGCCTGCGGAGGCGGAGCGCGATCGCGTGTCGCCCCTTCGGGTGTCCCCGTTCGACCGACGCCGATTCCGAGAACCCGCGGCGCGACCGGGCGTCAGTAACGCCGTGCGCGACGCCACGCCGCTCTGCGAGGCGCGCGCCGCTCAAGGAGTATTTCTCGATGAAACGTCTCGCCTCGCTCGCGCTCTTCGCTCTCGTCGTCGGCTTCGCCTCGGCCCTCACCGGCTGCGGTGGCGGGAGCTCGGAGACCGTCCTCCCGCCCCCGCAGCTCGCCAACGGTGAAGAGAACGGAGCGCGCATCGTCGTCACCTCGACCAAGTTCGAGCACCAAGTCGGCAAGACCCAGTGCCCGCAGAAGATCGGGACGGTCACCATCACCAACGTCTCGCGCGACGAGAAGCTCAAGTTCCGGATCGACAAGGGCCCGCCTCCCAGCGAGCCGAAGGCCACGTCCGTCTCGCGCACCAGCGGGGAGCTCGCGAAGGGCGAGTCGATCACCGTCGACATGACGTTTCTCTGCTCGCAGACGACCGACGTGAGCGAGCAGTGGATCCTCCTCGTGACCGACGAGAAGGGCAACCGCGTGACGGACACCGCGCTCAACGTGACCGGCTCCGTCCGCTGAGCGACGGCCGGGGCGTGGGCCTCGCGCGCCGCGACGGCGGGCGCGCGGGGCCTCGCGAGCGGCGGCGCGAGAGCGGAGCGCCGGCGGGGCCAGCCCGCCGGCGCTCCCCCACCTCAGGCGTCGCCGTCGCTCCGGCGCCCCGGCCGCGTGGGCCCCGTCGCGATGATCGCCTGCCGCAGCGTGCTCTCGAGCTCGGGGCTCTGCGCGAGGTTCTCCCGCGCGCGCTCGCGGCCGTTGCCGAGCGCGGTGCCCGCGAAGTGGAGGTGGCTGCCGCTCTTGTCGACGAGCCCCCGCGACACGCCGAGGTCGATGAGCTCCGACATCCGGTCGACGCCGGCCCCGTAGCGGATCTCGAACTCGGCCTCGGTGAACGGCGGCGCGCACTTGTTCTTCGCGAGCTTGACCCGGGTGCGGCCGCCGACGAGCTCGTCGCCGATCTTCACCTGGCCGATGCGGCGGACGTCGAGGCGCATCGACGCGTAGAACTTCAGCGCGTTGCCGCCGGTCGTCGTCTCCGGAGAGCCGAAGGTGACGCCGATCTTCTGGCGGAGCTGGTTGATGAACATGAGCGTGGTCCCGGTGCGGTGGGTGATGGCGGTGAGCTTCCGCAGCGCCTGGCTCATCAAGCGCGCCTGGAGGCCGACGTGGCTGTCGCCCATCTCGCCCTCGAGCTCCGCCTTCGGCGTGAGGGCGGCGACGGAGTCGATGACGACGAGGTCGATCGCTCCCGAGCGCACGAGCATCTCGGTGATCTCGAGGGCCTGCTCGCCGGTGTCGGGCTGGGAGACCAGGAGCCGCTCGGTGTCGACGCCGATCCCGCGGGCGTACGCGACGTCGAGCGCGTGCTCGGCGTCGATGAACGCGCACACGCCCCCCGCCTTCTGGGCCTCGGCGATGGCGTGGAGCGCGAGCGTCGTCTTTCCGCTCGACTCGGGGCCGTAGACCTCGACGACGCGCCCTCGCGGGTAGCCCCCGACGCCCGTCGCGAGGTCGAGGGCGAGGGATCCGGTCGGGATGGTCAGGACCGGCTCGGTCTCCCCCTCGTCGCCGAGGGCCATGATCGCCCCCTTCCCGAACTGCTTCTCCACGGTGACGATGACGCTCTTCAGGACCTTCATCTTGTCGGCGATCTGCTCGAGCATGG
>JAEUKG010000911.1 GCA_016794325.1 Myxococcales bacterium
CAAGCCCCGAACCCAAGCCCCGAACCCAAGCCCCGAACCCAAGCCCCGTCAGATCACCCCCGGCGCCCCCCCACACCGCGCCTCCCACGCCCCCCGCGCCCGCTCCGCGAGCTCCACCGGCAGCGGCCCCCTCGCGACCCCCTCCACCGCCCGCGCGAGGTGCCCCTCGCTCGCCGTGCCGACGAGGATGCTCGCGACGCCCGGCGCGTGCGCCGCGAAGCGCACCGCGAGCTCGTCCCACGCGAGCGGCGCCGGATCGAGCCCGAGCGCCCGCATCCGATCCCAATACGTCGCGACGTCCCCGCGCTCCGGCCGCTCCGCGAAGCGCCACGGCGCGTTCGACAGCGGCCGCTTCGCGAGCACCCCCTGGCCGCGCTCCGCCGCCGCCCGCGCCAGCGCCTCGTTCGCGCGGTCGAAGACCCCGAGCGAGCACTCGAGTACGTCGAAGATCTCCGGGCGCTCCGCCGCCCACGCGAGCGCGTCGCCCTCGCCCGAGTACCCCGCGAAGCGCACCCGGCCGGCCTCGCGCTCGCGGACGAGCGCCTCGACGACCCCCGAGCCCTCGAGCGTCCCCCGCGGGCACGAGTGCAGGAGGAACACGTCGACCGCGTCGCGCCGCAGCCGCCGCCGTGCGCCCTCCACGCCGCGCGCGATCGCGTCGGGGGTCCAGTCGGCGGCCCCGTCGGCGCCGTAGCCGCCCTTGGTGACGACGATCGCGCGGCTCGCGCGCGACGCGAGCGCGGCGCCGAGGTGATCCTCCGACGGCCCGTAGCTCCGCGCGGTGTCGAAGAGCGTCACCCCGAGGTCGAGCGCGCGGCCGACGAGGCGGTCCGCCGCCGTCGCGTCGAGCTCGCCGAGCGCGCCGCCGCCGAGGCCGACGCACGAGACCGCGAGGCCGGTCCGCCCGAGAGAGCGCGAGGGGAGCATGGTCGTTCAGCCGTCTTTGGCGCAGCGGAAGCCCACGTTGGGCCCCGCCTCGAGCACGCTACCCCAGTTGCGCGCCGTCGTCCGCGCCGCGGTCGGGATGGTCATCCACCCGCCGCCGCGCAGGACGTGGCTCGCCCCCGCGCGCGGGGCGGCGGCGTCGGTGACGGTCTCGACGTAGAAGTCCGAGACCCACTCCTCCACGTTGCCCGAGAGATCGTGCACCCCGAACGGGCTCGCCCCCGCGGGGTGGGTGCCGACGCGCCACGGCCGCTTGCCGGAGCAGCTCCGCGGCGTGGTGTCGGTGAGCATCGTGTTCGACCCGCCGCACCCAGGCTGACCGGGATAGCGGACGCCGGGGTTCGGCCCCCGCGCCGCGAGCTCCCACTCGGCCTCGCGGGGGAGGCGCTTGCCCGCCCAGCGGCAGTAGCTCGCGGCGTCGGCCCAGCGCACGCACGACACGGGGAGCTCGGGATCGCCCATCTCCCAGGTGCACGCCGCGCTCGACCGCTGGGGCGCCGCGCACGCCCGCCGGTCCACGCACTGGCGGTAGTCGCCCACCTTCACCTCGGTCCGATCGATGTAGAATGCAGGCAAGCTCACGGTGCGCGGCGGGCGCTCGTTCGGCGGCGCGGCCCGGTCGGTCGTCCCCATCGTGAAGCGCGTCGCGGGGATGAGCGCCATCCCGTCTTTGACGACCACGCGCGGCGGCGGCGCGGTCGCCGACCCGGCGGGCCGCGCCGATCCGGCCGAGGACGCGCGGGGCGGCGGCGTGGGAGAGACCGCGCTCGCGGTCGGCGGCGGAGGCACCGCGGACGACGGATCGTCGTCGGGCTCGGCCCCGTCGGCGCGCGCGTGACCCGCCGAGCTCGAGAGGCCCAGACAGGCCGCGACCGAGAGCGCACGCGCCCACCTCATCCACAGCCATCCTAGCCGTCCCCCGAGAATCGCGCAGGTTCTCGGGCGTCGGTATCCTACAATGTAGGCATTGTCGGGCGGGTCCATTGACGAAAGGGGCGCCGTGGACTATCCCCCGCTTCTCCCAACACCCGAAGATCCCGCAAGGTTTTCGGTCCGGCTCGCGGCTCGTGCGAGCGCGAGCCGCAAGAACGAAGGAAGTCTGCCGATGTCGTCGTTTGCCTTTCTCCAAGACGGCACCCCGAAGGCCGGTACGCCCGGCGTCGCTCAGCCTTCGGGCCCCTCCGGCGGAGCGCCGGCGCAGGCTCCCGGCGGCAGCATGCTCACGATGCTGCTCCCGTTCCTCATCATGGTGCCCTTCCTCTTCATGATGTTCCGCCGGAACAAGAAGGAGCAGGAGGCGCGCGCCAGCCTGAAGAAGGGCGATCGCGTCGTCACGCAGGCGGGCCTCATCGGCGAGCTCATCGAGCTCGACGACAAGGTCGCGAAGGTGAAGATCGCCCCCGGCACCACGGTGCAGGTGCTCGCGAGCGCGCTCTCGCCCTTCAACCCCGAGCCCGCGAAGTCCGAGGACAAGGACAAGGAGCTGAAGGACCTCAAAGAGGCGAAGGCCGACGCCAAGAAATGATCGCCGCGCGTCGCGGGTTGGGCCGGCAGCACCGGCCACGGCCCGCCGCGCCCACGCCTCCGCCCCCTTTCCCGGGCCTCGCGCCCTGACGGCACCGATCGATCCATGACCGCCCAGAAGCGAAACCTGCTCATCCTCACCGTGGCCGCGCTCGGTGTGAGTTACCTCTTCTTCCGCGCCGACAACTTCTGGGGGCTCGTCATCTCGTGCCTCATCGCAGTGTGGGCGCTCGTGGGCATGCTGCCGATCATGGACGGGGCGTGGCGCTTCAAGCTCGGCCTCGCGGTCGTGGCGTTCCTCGGCGCCAACATCGCCCTGTGGCCGACGTTCAACGCGCTCTCGAACGGGAAGGTCCCGGTCCCCGCCTACGTGAAGGACCGCATCAAGTTCGGCATCGTGAAGGGCCTCGACCTCCAGGGGGGCATGCGCCTCGTGTACACCGTCGAGGTCGACGAGGCGATCCGCGACAAGCGCGACCACTTCGCCGACGAGATGCGGCACGAGCTCGCCGTGGCGTACGGCTTCCACACCGGCGACGGCGTCCTCAAGCAAGAGGAGATGCGCAAGCTCGACGACAAGGTGCACATCTCGACCCCCGAGAGCGCCATCCTCAAGGTGAAGTTCAAGGAAGCCGCGGACGTCGCCAAGATCGACGAGCGCTTCCAGAAGAAGTTCGCGCAGGAGCTCGCGCAGACCAAGGGCGCGACCCCCGACGAGGTGGTGTTCAAGATCCGCACCGAGGTCGAGACGACGATCCGCGACCGCGCGGTCACCCAGGCCAAAGACACCGTGAACCGCCGCGTCGACGAGCTCGGCCTCCGCGAGGCGAGCGTCACCGTGCGTGACGAGGACATCATCGTCGAGGTCCCGGGTCAGGACAAGAAGGCCTTCGACGAGATCAAGGAGATCATCCGCAAGACGGCCCGCCTCGAGTTCAAGATGCTCGACGACGAGACCGACTTCTTCGGCAAGATCAAGGACAGCGAGCTGCCGGAGGGCGAGGGCATCTCGATCTACCAGGAGAACGCGCCCGCCGGCCCCGGCAAGACGGTCCAGACCCACTTCGCTCGTATGGTGAAGCGCGAGAAGGAGTCGATGGGCGACTGCCGCGAGCGCTTCAAGAAGTGGGCGAAGACGCTGCCGGTCCCCGACGACCACGCCATCGGGTTCGAGGAGATCGTCGACTACGACCCCGACCAGGGCACGACCACCGAGATCGGCTGGCGCACGTTCTATCTCTATTCGCGCGCCGAGGTGACGGGCGACTACATCACCGACGCGATGGTCGCCCAGGACACGTCGGGCGGCATGGGCGGCTTCTACGTCGCCATCACGTTCAGCCCCGCCGGCGCCGACCGCTTCGAAGAGGTCACCGGCGCCAACGTGCAGCGGCGCTTCGCCATCATCCTCGACGACGTCATCAACTCGGCCCCGGTCATCAAGACGAAGATCGGCGGCGGCCGCGCGAGCATCACGCTCGGCGGCGGCGACCCCGAGAAGCAGCTCAAGGACGCGAAGAAGCTCGAGATGGTGCTCCGCTCGGGGGCGCTCCCGGCGCCCATCACGCCGTCGAACGAGTCGCTCATCGGCCCGACCCTCGGCGATGATGCGATCAAGAAGGGCACGCTCGGCGCGCTGATCGGCGCCGGCCTCGTGCTCGTCTTCATGGTCATGTACTACCGCAAGGCTGGGTTCGTCGCCGATGGCGCGGTCATCTTCAACCTGCTCCTGCAGATGGCGATCCTCGCCTCCTTCAGCGGCACGTTGACGCTGCCCGGCATCGCGGGCCTCGCGCTGACGATCGGCATGGCGGTCGACGCCAACGTGCTCATCAACGAACGCATCCGCGAGGAGCTCCGCGCCGGCCGCAGCGTGCGCGCCGCGGTCGAAGCCGGGTACGACAAGGCGTTTTCGTCGATCCTCGACGGCCACGTCACCGTCTTCATCTCCGGCCTCATCCTCGCCCAGTACGGCACCGGCCCGGTGAAGGGCTTCGCCGTCACCCTCATCATCGGCATCATCGCGAGCCTCTACACGGGCGTCTTCTGCACGCGCCTCGTGTTCGACTGGTGGGCGCGCGGAGCCAAGCTCAAGACGCTCAGCGTGGGCGCCGAGTTCGGAAAGGCCTGAGGAAGCGCCATGGAGTTCTTCAAGAGCCGCAAGACCTACGACTTCATGTCGGTCCGCAAGTACTGGATCGGCTTCTCCATCCTCGCGGTGATCGTCTCGGCGTTCGCGATGCTCGTGTGGCCGGGCCCCAACTACGGCACCGACTTCCGCGGCGGCACCGAGATCGAGGTCGCCTTCACCAAGGAGGTCGGCCCCGAGGACATCCGCAAGGCGGTCGAGTCGAGCGGCAAGTTCGGCGAGCCCGACGTCGTGCAGGTGCAGGACGACAAGAACCCCTGGCACTACCTCGTGCGCGTGCAGGAGGTCTCCACCGTGCAAGACGCGGTGAAGGACCAGCTCAAGCAGGCCCTCTGCCTCACGAGCGACACCAAGGCCCCGGTCGCCGACCCCAAGAAGTGCCCGGAGTCGAACCGCGCCACCGAGGTGAAGTTCAGCGCCGGCGGCGACAAGATCACCGCGCGCTACGACGTCGATCCGAAGATGGACGTCATCAAGGAGCAGATCCACAGCGTGCCCGGCGTCAAGCTCCGCCCGAGCCCGACCAACCCGCAGGTCATCAACCCGCGCGACCACCGGGTGGAGATCCAGCTCCAGAGCAAGGGCGACGAGCTCCTCGACGCCCTCCGCGCCAAGCTCGGCGCCGACAAGGTGCCGGAGGCCGCGCTTCGCGTCGAGTGGGTCGGCCCCAAGGCCGGCAAGCAGCTCCGCGACAGCGCGCGCAACTCGGTCGCGATCGCGATCGTGTTCATCATGCTCTACCTCGCGTTCCGGTTCGACCTCCGGTTCGCGCCCGGCGTCGTGCTCGCGTGCCTCCACGACGCGATGATGGTCATCGGCGTCTTCGTGCTCCTGAAGAAGGAGATCACGCTCTCGACCATCGCCGCGATCCTCACCATCGTCGGCTACTCGATGAACGACACCGTCGTCGTCTACGACCGCATCCGCGAGAACTTGGGCAAGCACCGCGGCAAGCCCTTCGGCACGATCATCAACATGAGCGTGTCGGAGACCCTGAGCCGCACCCTGCTCACCTCCGGCGCGACGATGCTCTCCGTCCTCGCGTTCTTCATCTGGGGCACCGGCGTCATCAAGGACTTCGCCCTCGCGATGGTCGTCGGCATCATCGCCGGCACCTACTCGAGCATCTACGTCGCCGCGCCGCTCACCGAGTGGATCGACAAGAAGATGGCGAAGCAGGGCGACGTCAAGAAGCGCCTCACCGCGAAGCCGGCGTGACGGGGGCGGGCGCCTCGCCGCCCGCTGCCCACGCGAGCTTCTTCACCGCGCCGACGATGGCGCCGAGCCACGCGAGATCCTTCGCGTGGTGCAGGCGGTAGGTCACGCGCGCCTCGGCGTCGCCGAGGCGGACGGTGAGCGTGTTGACGCTCGAGCCCGCGCGCCGCTCCGATCCCGCGAGATCGGGCGAGCTCCGCCACTCCGCGCTCGCCGCGAGGGCGGCGCGGAGAAGGGCGGTGTCGCCCGGCGCGAGGTCGCGCGCCTCCTGCCGCTTCTTGGGGCCGGCGTCGGCGGAGCGCACCGACGCGGAGGTGCCGTCGTCGGCGATCTCCACCCGGAGGGCGTACTGGAAGCGCGGCGAGACCGGGCCGCTCGCCTCGTCGAGGACGACCTCGAGCCGCTCCGTCACCGCGGCACCCGCGCGCCGCAGTGCTCGCAGAAGGCGGCGCCCTGGGGGAGCGGCCCGCCGCACTGATCGCAGAAGCGCCGCGCCATGAGGGGCTGGCCGCAGCTCGCGCACGCCTTGCCCGCGGGGGTGGACGCGCCGCAGGCGAAGCACGTCACCGAGGCGCGTGCAGACTGCACGGGAACGGGCGGCGACGCGGGGGCGGCGACGCGGGGGCCTCCGCCTCCGGCCGCGGGCGCGGCGGCGCCCGGGTGAGGGCCGCCCGGCGGGGGTCCGGCCGCGCCCGGGCGCTGGAAGAGGATCGCGACGAGCTCGGGCTCGCTGTCGGCGATCACCTTCTTGGGCAGGTAGCAGTAGCCGCGTTCGCCCCAGTCGTCGCCCCACG
>JAEUKG010001183.1 GCA_016794325.1 Myxococcales bacterium
GACGTCGACCTTGTCGAGCGCGCTCTCGGAGCCGTTGCCGTAGAGCGCGGCCGAGCCGCCGAGCCCCGCCGAGAGCGAGACGTTGCCGAAGTCGAACGAGCGCCTCGCGTCGAGGCGCGCGGCGCGGCCGGTGTAGGCGAGGCCGCCCTCGAAGCGCTCGCCGACGCCCACGCGCGCGGCCACGACGGGGGCGAGCCCGGGGGCGAGCGCGGCCGCGACGAGCGCGCCCTTCGCGTATTCCGGGCTCTGCCCGGGCTCGCCGGGGGCGTTCGCGTCGCGGGCCGCGAGCTCGCGGGCGCGCGCGAGATCGTCCGCGGCCGCGCCGACGACGCCGTTGGCCGAGAGCCCCGCCGCGACGCGCACGTCGCCGGTCGGCAAGGCGCGCGCGGGGTGCAGGAGCGGCTGGCCGCCCGCGCACCCCGACAGCGCCGCGGCTGCGAGCGCGAGGAGCGCTACGGCGGCGACGGAGGCAGGCGCGGGCCCGCGCCCGCTCACTTCCTGAAGCGCGAGGGGTAGTTGTTGGCGTCGACGCGCTGCTTGAGCTCGCCGTCGTCCGGGTGGAGGCGGATGGCGCGCTCGATGAGGAGCTTCTCGTCCTCTTTGTGGTTCGGGTCGGGCAAGCAGCACTCGACCGGGCACACCGCCTGACACGCCTCGTGGTCGTAGAAGCCCACGCACTCGGTGCACAGCTCGGGGTCGATGACGTAGATCTCGTCGCCCTCGCTGATGGCCTCGTTGGGGCACTCGGGCTCGCAAGCGCCGCAGTTGATGCAGTCGGCGGTGATGTAGGTCGCCATGGAAGTCCTCGAAGTTACGCGGGATCGCCGCGAGACGGCGGCGCGGAACATAAGGACCTACCTACTGTTTGTCAAACTGTACTAGGTTCCGCGCCGATGCTCGGGCCCTGGCGCCGACTCGATCCGCTCGTCGCGACCTTCGGCCCGCTCGCCGCGGCCCTCGCGCTCCTCGTCTCCGGCTGCACGCCGGAGATCGGGGACAAGTGCACCCTGTCGACGGACTGCTCGATCCGCGGCGATCGCTTCTGCGACACGTCGCAGCCGGACGGCTACTGCACGATCCCCGGCTGCCGAGGCTCGGGCTGCCCCGACAAGGCGGGCTGCATCCTCTTCCGCGGATCGGTGCCCGGCTGCCAGTACAGCGATCGCTCGCAGGCGCGCACCGGTCGCTCGTTCTGCATGGCCGCGTGCGAGAGCGACGACGACTGCCGCGACGGCTACGTCTGCCGCGACCCGCGCCAGCCCCCGTGGCGGGCCATCATCCAGGACGACGTCCAGGAGCAGAAGGTCTGCCTCGCCCGGCCCATCAGCGAGATCCCAGCGTCCTTCGCCCCGCTGCCCGTCTGCGAGGCGGGCAACGCAAACGGAGCGCCGATCCCCGCGCCCGCCGGCACCATCGACTACCCCGTGGACGCCGGGGCTGGTGACGCCGGGGCCGGCGACGCCGGCGGCGCCGACGCCGGGTCCCAGGACGCCGGCGTCTCGGACGCCGCTGCCGACGCCGACGCGGGCTGAGCGTGTCGGTCGAGGACGCGGCCCGTCCCGAGCCCTCGCCGCGTCGCCCTGGCGCGCCCGCGCGGGCGGCCCTCGTGATCGCGCGCCTCGTCCTCGCGCGGTCGCTCGAGGCCGTCGTCGTCCTCGTCCTCCTCGCGTCGCTCGTCTTCCTGGCGATGCGCCTCCTGCCGGGTGATCCGGCCGCCCTCGTGCTCGGCGACCAGGCCGACCCGGCGGAGCTCGCGCGGCTGCGGGCGCAGCTCGGGCTCGACCGTCCGATGTACGTGCAATATGCACATTTCCTGAAGGGCCTCGCGACCTTCGATCTCCGCGACTCGATCCGCCGGCCCGGGACGCCGGCGTCGGCCCGCGTCCTCGCGTCGCTCGGCTCGACGGCCGAGCTCGCCGGCCTCGCCGTCCTCTTCGGCGCGGCGCTCGGGCTCGCGCTGGCCGTCCTCGCGGCCGGCCCCTGGCTCCGCGCCCGGCGGGCGTGGGTGGACCGCGCCGTCACCGCCGTCGCGGGGGTGCCGCTGCTCTCGTTCGCGCCCGTCCTCACGTACGCCCTCGCCGCGCGCCTGCGGTGGGTGCCGCTGCCCGGCGATCCCGAGGCGGGGGCGATGGGCACGGTCTACGCGAGCGCGCT
>JAEUKG010001185.1 GCA_016794325.1 Myxococcales bacterium
TGCCGGCCGCCTTGGCCGTCATCGCGACGTTGAAGAGGACGCGCGGGTTCTTGGAGATGCGGTAGGCCTGCATGAACTCGGCCTGCGCGCCGTCCCATTTCTTGGCCTGGAAGAGCTCGAGCGCGCGGTCCCACGCGAGCTGCGCTTCCGCAGGGAGCTCCTCGCGGACCGTCTTGGGCTTGGCGCCTTGACCGGCCGGCTGCGCCCACGCCACGGGGTGGAGGGGGACGAAGAGGGACAGCGCGACGACGACTGCGAGTGGCTGCCGAAGCGATTTCATCGTGGGACTCAAGGGATGAGGTTGGTGTTGAGCCTGCCGCTGCCCGTCGTCGGAGGCGTCGCCACGGTGGTCGCGGTCGTGGTCGCCGAGCCGGGGCCCGGCGGCCTGACGGCGACCGTCGCCGAGGGCTTCGCGGACACCGCCGCGGACGGGACGGCCCCTGCGTCGGGGCTCGTGCTGGTGGCGACCGAGGTCGTCGCGGACGGGAGCGGAGGCTGCGGAGGAGACATGGACGCCGCAGAGTACACGATTCCCCCGCCGGCCGAGGTCCCGGGATCTTTGGTCGCCGACCCCTTCATCTTGATGCCCACCGCGAGCCCGGCGCCGAGGACGAGCGCGATCACGGGGATGGCGAAGAGCATCGCGGGGCTCTTCTTTGCCTCGCCGGGGGTGCGCTTCGACTCGGGAGGCGCGTCTTTGGAGAGCGAGAGGTTCGTTCCGGCGCCAGCGACGACGCGAGGGACGCTCGCCTGCGTGCGCGCGCCGGCCTCCTCGGGCCGCGCCTGCATCGCGGGGTTCACGGGGTTCGCGGTGAGGTGCTCGGGCGCTGGCGTCACGACGAGCGCCGGCGGGTGGGACTGCCCGTACGCGGACGGCGCCATCGCCGACGGCGGGATCGAGATCGGCGGCGGCACGACCGAGCGCGAGTCTGGCGTCCAGGTCTGCAGGCGCTTGATGATCTCCTTGCTGCGAGCTCCGGCGTACGGGAACAGCGCCTCCGCGAACTCGCCCGCCGACTGCCAGCGCTGGTCGACCTCGCGCGCGAGCGCTTTGTGCACGACCTCGGCCAGCCCGTCGGGGAGGTCGGGGCGCGCGTCCTTGATCGGCGGGACCTCGGCGGTGAAGAGCTTGAAGAGGATCTCGGTGAACTCCCCGGTCTCGCTCATGAACGGGGTGTGGCCGGTGAGGAGCTCGTAGAGGATGACGCCGACGGAGTAGATGTCGCTGCGAGCGTCTACGTCGCGCGGAGAGCGCGCTTGCTCCGGCGACATGTAGAGCGGCGTCCCGAGCGCAGAGTTCGTCTGCGTGAGGGAGGCGCTGCCCGGCGCCTTCACCTTGCTGATGCCGAAGTCGAGGAGCTTCACGAAGTCGGGCTCGCCCTCGTGCTTCACGACGAAGCAGTTCGACGGCTTCATGTCGCGGTGAACGATGCCCGTCGCGTGCGCGGCCTGCAGCCCTCGGAGGATCTGCAGCATGAAGTGCACCGCGCGCTCGACGGGGAGCCCCGGCGTGCCCTCGCGCTGCAGGACCTGCTGGAGGTCCGCGCCTTCGAGGCAATCCATCACCAAGAAGGGCGTGCCGCTCGGCAGGTAGCCGACGTCGTCCACCTTCACCACGTGCTCGCTCTTGATGGCGCGCGAGGCGATGCCCTCCTGGCGGAAGCGCTCGACCGCCCCTGGGAAGGACACGAACTGCGGGTTCATGAACTTCAGCGCGACGACGGCGCGGAGCTCGATGTGCACCGCCTTCGCCACCGCGCCCATGCCGCCTTCGCCGAGCATCCGCTCGATCTGGTACTTCCCCCCGATGATCTCTCCGGGCCCAGGGTAAGGGGAAGGCGGCTGAACGTTGGACATGGGGAGTCTCCTCAGAATAGAGGGGTGCGGCAGCGGACGCCAGACGCCCAAACGTGTGACAGCTCGGGGCGGTGGGCGTCGGTTCGAGGGCCGTTTTTCTGCAGGAATCGAGCGCCTCTGCCCAAGGTTGCGGGGCAGAGGGGTCGGATCCGGGGCTCGCGTCCAGAAACGGCGCTCCCCTTCGCCCGGCCGCGGGGCCGGGACCGTTCGATGGCGGCGATCATCGGCGTGGCCCACGAGCATGGACGGCGGTTCTGCGGGGAAGATCTCGCCACCGGCTTCGGGCGGACGGCGGTTTTCCACCGGCGGCCGCCCCTGGGTCTTTGGGCCGGCAAGCGGACGGGTTATAGAGACGGGTCATGTCGCCATCGAAGCCTCCGAGCCCGCACATGGCGCGGCTCGACGAGATGAACCAAAAAGCGCTCCTCGGCGGGGGTGTCGAGCGCATCAAGAAGCAACACGAGGCGGGCAAGCTCACCGCGCGTGAGCGGATCGACCTCCTTCTCGACCCTGGCTCGTTCGTGGAGCTCGGTCGCCTCGTCACCCACCGCTGCACCGATTTCGGCATGGAAGCGCAGAAGGTGCTCGGCGACGGCGTCGTGACCGGGTACGGGCTCGTCGACGGCCGCAAAGTGTTCGTCTTTGCACAGGATTTCACGGTGTTTGGGGGCTCGCTCTCGGGCGCCTACGCGCAGAAGATCTGCAAGTTGATGGACATGGCGGTGAAGGTCGGAGCGCCCGTGATCGGGCTGAACGACTCGGGCGGCGCGCGCATTCAAGAGGGCGTCGAGTCGCTCGCCGGCTACGCCGACATCTTCCTCCGCAACACGCTCGCGAGCGGCGTGGTCCCGCAGATCAGCGCCATCATGGGGCCGTGCGCCGGCGGTGCGGTGTATTCGCCCGCCATCACCGACTTCATCCTGATGGTCGAGGGCACGAGCTACATGTTCATCACCGGCCCCGAGGTGATCCGAGCGGTGACCCACGAGGAGGTGACGAAGGAAGACCTCGGCGGCGCCCACGCCCACGCGTCCAAGAGCGGCGTCTGCCACCTCACGTCGCCGGACGACCGCACCTGCATCGCGCAGGTCCGCGAGCTCCTCTCGTTCTTGCCGTCGAACAACCAAGAGGACCCTCCCTTCCGGCCCTCCACCGACCCGGCGACCCGAGAGGTCGCGGAGCTCGACACGCTCATCCCGATCGAGTCGAACAAGCCCTACGACGTGAAGGACGTCGTGAGGTTGGTGGTCGACGACGGGCACCTGTTCGAGATCGCCGAGGCGTACGCGCCGAACATCGTCGTCGGCTTCGCCCGCATCGGCGGCCGCGCGGTCGGCATCGTGGCCAACCAGCCGGCGGTGCTCGCGGGCGTGCTCGACATCGACGCCTCGATGAAGGCGGCTCGCTTCGTGCGGTTCTGCGACTGCTTCAACATCCCGCTCGTCACGCTCGTCGACGTGCCTGGGTTCTTGCCCGGCACCGATCAGGAGTACGGCGGGATCATCAAGCACGGCGCCAAGCTCCTGTTCGCGTTCGCCGAGGCGACGGTCCCGAAGGTGACCGTGATCCTCCGCAAGGCGTACGGCGGCGCCTACGACGTCATGGCCTCGAAGCACATTCGCGCCGACGTGAACCTCGCGTTCCCGACCGCCGAGATCGCGGTCATGGGGCCCGACGGCGCGGTGAACATCGTGCGCAAGGGCGAGATCCAGAAGGCCGCCGACCCCGAGAAGGCGCGAGCCGAATTCATTGCAGACTACAAGGAAAAGTTCGCGAACCCCTACAAGGCCGCCGAGCTCGGCTTCGTGGACGAGGTGATCTACCCGCGGACGCTGCGCCAGCGCCTCCACCGGTCGCTCGAGCTCCTGAAGGACAAGCGCGACCAGAACCCGCCCAAGAAGCACACGAACATCCCTCTCTGAGGGCTCAGCCGCCGTGGAGCGTCTCGCGATAGACGCCGTTCTCCCCGATGACTCCGAGGGCGAGCCGCGCTCGGAAGGGCCCGCGGCGCGCGAGGGGGGCGGCGAGGTCGTCGCTCGCGGGCCACACCGCGCCGTCCCAGATCGCGAGGGTGACGTGGGGCTGGAAGCGATCGCCGTTGCCAGTGGTGACGCGCCCCGCGCGCACCCATTCGAGGCCGAGCGCGCGCTCCTCCATCGCGCGGAGCGCGGCGGTGCAGGGTACGATGAGGTACGCCATCGTCGCGGTTCGCGGGTCGTGCGGGGCGTTGTAGGGCGCCGTGTACGGAAGGAGCGCGAGGCTCATGCCGGAGAGCTCGGCTTCGCGCGGTAGGCTCGCCTCCGTCTCGGCCCAAGCCGCGGCGGGGTCGCATCGGTCGAGCTCGACGTGGAGGATGGATACGTGGGCGAGCGCGCGCGTGGCGTCGAGGACGACCCGCGCGGAGCGCGCGGCGACGAGGGCTCGGGACGTGGCGACGCACGCCTCCGAGACGGACGGCTCGGGGAGGAGGACGAGTCCGAGGCGCATGGGCGGATGGTACCGCGAATGGCGCGCCGCACCCCCGCGGAGAGCGGGCTGGAGGGCGAGCTTGGGTATGCTACATCCTCCGATCGGAGGCTCTTTGCATGAAGAAGACTTTTGCAGCGCTTGGCTTCGGCTCTCTCTTGGTGGGTCTCGGCGCCGTGTCCGGCGCGTGCTCGAGCTCGGACACCCCGGGATCGTCGTCGGGGAGCAGCGCCGACGGCGGCAGTGACGCTCCGGCGGCCGCGGCGTTCGACCTCGCGGTCGCGTGCGCCGACAGCATCGACGCCGTCTACGGCGACCCTGGGGCGCTGCCCGCCGACAAGGGCGCCATCATCAAGTGCGCCAAGGACAAGGACATCCCGAAGGCCGATCTCGAGGCAGCCGCGAAGGCGGAGGAGGGCTACGAAGGGAAGCCCTTCACGAGCGGCGCCAAGACCTTCCGCATCCTCTACCGGACGGAGCGTGGCAACGGGAAGGCCGGGTATTCGAGCGCGATCGTGTACGTGCCCGACACCCCGCGGACCAAGGCGGATCTGCCGGTCGTGGTCGCGTCGCACGGAAGCCGCGGGCAAGCCGCGAAGTGCGCGCCGTCGAAGCAGGATCCGGCCGCCTCCGCGGTCGAGGGCGACTATCACCACCAGGTGTATCCCCTCGTCGGCGCGGGCTACGCCGTCATCGCGCCCGACCTCGCGGGCTACGCCAACTACGGCGCGGCCGACAACCCGCCGAGCTCGTACGCCGACGCCGACGACGTGGGCAAGAGCACGCTCGACGGCGCTCGGGCGCTGAAGAAGCTGTTCAAGGCGGGGCTCTCCAACAAGGTCGTGATCACGGGGCACTCGCAGGGCGGCGGGACCGCGCTCGCGGCGCTCGGGATCAGCGACGCCTACGGCTTCGACATGCCGATCGCGGGCGTGGCGGTGTACGCGCCGCTCTGGCTCCCGGGTCGTACCAACCAGGCTGTGCTCGCGGATCCCGCGACGTATCCCTTCAGCAGCGGCGCCGTCCCCAAGGTCGTCACGTGGTTCCTCTACACTCAGGGTGAGCTCCGGGACGGGCCTGGGAAGGGCGCCGAGATCTTCAAGGCCGACAAGCGCGACGGCATCAAGAAGTTCGTCGACGAGACGTGCTGGGCGGCCGACTATCCGCTCCTCAACTCGCTCGGCAAGGACCTCGGCGACGTGGTCGACCCCGCGTTCGCGAAGTCGGTCGGCGTCCTCGCCAACTGCCCCGCGAGCGACGCGCTGTGCACCAAGTGGCAGGCGCGCTTCGACGCCGTGCGCCCCCACATCAGCGGCAACGCCGGCAAGGTCCCCATCTTGACCATCGGTGGCGACAAGGATCCGTCGATCACGCCGGCGTACCAGGCGTGCGTGAACGACCGCCTCCGCAACGACAAAGCGAACTACAAGTACTGCTACGTCCCGGGCGCCAACCACAACAACGTGGTGTCCAAGCGCGCCGCCCACGTGAACGACTGGATCGGCAACCTGACCCTCGGCGAGCCGGCGCCGACCGGGTGCGAGCTCGGCGAGGCCGACCTCAAGGACGGCACGGGTCAGCAGCAGAAGTGCGACGCGCTCATCAACGCGTTCAACGAGTACTGATCTCGGCGCGGCTCGCGCGGAGGGCCTGCGGCGCGCGCCGCGGGCCCTTCGCCATTTTCGACCGCGAAAACTTGGCCCCGAGGCGCGCTCCTTCGTATCCGACGATCACCGCAGCGCGGAGTCGCGCGGCGACGGTGGAGGAACCATGAGCACTCAATCCGACAGGCGCGCCCCCAACGGCAACCGCATTCCCTTCGATGCGATGGTCGAGGTCGGAGGCGAGCTTGGACCCTCGTTCGAGGCGCAGGCCGTCAACCTGTCCGAGGAGGGCATGCACCTGCGCACGGCGTACCTGCCCGAGGTCGGGCAGTCGATGTCTTGCCGCTTCGACGCGGGTGAGGCGGGGCGCGTCGAGGCCCACGGCGTCGTCATCTGGAAGGAGGAGATGGGGCGCGTCGGCGAGTTCGGCGTCCGTTTCACCAACCTCGACACCGACAGCGTCAAGGTGCTCCAGCGGATCCTCGGGTCCTCCGACCCCGCGCAGGTGGGCAAGGTCCGCCTGCACATCGACGGGCTCGCCTCGC
>JAEUKG010001208.1 GCA_016794325.1 Myxococcales bacterium
GGCTGCGGTTCTGGCGGCGAGCCGCGGCGCTCGCCGTCTTCGGCGGCGAGGTGCTCGTCGTCGGCGACGAGGAGACGGCGCTCCTCCGCCCGCGCACCACCGTGCTCGCGGTGGGCGCGCACGACGGCGTCTTGCCCTTCGAAGGCAACGATCTCCCCGGGGTGATGAGCCCGCGAGCCGCGGGGTGGCTCCTCGCGCGCGGCGTCGTCCCCGGCGAGCGGATCCTCGTGGTCGCCGAGGGGGCGGCGTCGCTGCAGGCGCAGAGCTACGCGCGCGCGGCGAGCGCGGCCGGCGTCGGCGTGCGCCTCCTCGAGGGGACCACGATCACGCGGGCGAGCGGCGGCGCGCGGGTGAAGGCGGTGGTGGTCGAGGGGCCGAGCGGAGCCGCCGAGGAGCCCGCGGACACCCTGCTCGTGGACGCCACCCGCTCGCCCGCCTACGAGCTCCTGGAGCAGGCGGGAGCGCGCCTCGAGCACGGCGCCGGCGGCTTCGTCCCCGCGCACGCCGGCGATCGCGCGATCGCGCCCGGCTTCTTCGCGATCGGCGAGTGCGCGGGCGAGCCGATGGACGCCGCCGCGTACGCCGCGGCGGCGAGCGACGTCGCCGCGCGCGCGGGGTAGGACGCCGCGTCAGTCGTCGAGGAGCGCGCCGAACATGGCGACCCCGCCGAGGACGGCGACGGCGTCGAAGATGCCGAGGAGCACGAAATACGAGCGGAGGTCGGCGTTCTCGTAGCCCTGGAAGACCTCCCGCGTGCCGGAGATCCCCGCGACGAGCGTGGGAGACAGGAGCGGGAAGAGCACGGTCGCGAGCACGAGATCGCGCGCGCGCGTGCGCACCGTCATCGCGCCGAACAGCGTCCCCGTCGCGGCGATGCCGAGGGTGCCGAGGAGGAGGAGCGGGACGATCCCGGGGAGGACCTCCGGGAGCTCGACGTGGAACATGAGGCCCACGAGCGGCACCACGATGCACTCGACCGCGAGCACGAAGACGAAGATCCCCGCCGCCTTGCCGAGGAAGAGCCCGGCGCGCGAAATGGGCGCGACGAGCAGCGCCGTGAGGGCGCTCTCGTCGCGTTCGCGCTGCCAGGATCGGCCGAGCGCCAGCACCGAGGCGAAGGCGATCGGGAGCCAGATGGCGCCGGGCCCGATGCGCTTGGCGGTGTCTTCGCCGGCGTAGAACGCGACGCTCGCCATGATGGTGACGAGCGCCGCGAAGAAGCCCGCGGTCGTGACGATCTCGCGGGTGCGGAGCTCGATGGTGAGATCCTTCCACAGGATCGCGAGCGTCGTTTGGAGGAGCGACGGGGCGCGCGGCGTCTGCACCAGCCGCCACGCTACCACGACTCGGGGCGCGGCTCGCCCGACTCGTGGCGCGCGCGGGCGGCGCCACGATCGGGGGACGCTCGGTCAGTGCGTGAGGACGGACGCGTCGGCGTGGTTGGCCTTGTCGCGGATCATCTTCGCGACGAGCGCGCGCTGCTCGGGGGTGAGGATCGGGACGATCTTCTCCGCCATCGTGAGGATGCGCTCCGAGCCCACCTGCGCGCGCCCCTTCACGTCCACCGGCGGGGCGACCTGGTCCATCGAGAACTTGTCGCCCTTGAACGCCTCGAGGACCTTGCCCATCTCGTGATGGGGCGCCATCCCGTGGTGGGGAGGCCCGCCTTTGGCGTCGCCCGCGTGCTGCTTGTGCATCTCGTGGAAGGTGTCTTTGATCTTGTCCTTCTGGTCGTCGGTGAGCTTGAGCTCGCGACCGAGGTGGAAGAGGCCCATCGGCGGGCCGTGGTGCGGCGCGCCCTCGGGCCGGGCCTCACCCTTGGCGTGTTCGCCGTCGGGGCCGCCCTTGGCGTGCTCGCCGTCGGGCTTCGCGTGCGGCGGCCCGTGGTGGCCGTGGTGGTCCTTCATCTTGGCCTTGAGCGCCTCGACGAACTTGTCGCGCTGGCTCGCGTCCAGGATGTCGTGGGTGCGCTCGAGCGCGGCGCGGTCCGCGGGGCGCGAGGACTCGAACGCGGCGACGGTCGCGTCGATCTTCGGCTTGAGGGCGGCTCGGTCGATCTGCCCCTTCTCCACCTGGTCGGCGAACGCGAGCATCAGCGACTTCGCCTGCTCGTGCACCTTCACGTGGCGCTCCTCGGCTTGCGTCGCGAGCTTCTCGAGCTCGGTGCGCTGGTCGGGGCGGAGGGGGACCTCGCCGAGCGCCTGGCCGACCATGCGCACGGGGCCGTGGGTGTTCTGGCCGACCGGGGCGAGCGAGAGGCCGCTCTGCACGTTGGCCGGCGCCGCTTCGTGAGCGGTGCCGCTGCACGCGGCCGCGCCGAGCGCGAGCGTCGCGCCGAGCGCGAAGAAAGAGAGGACGCGAAGGCTACGGTGGGGCATCTTCATGCCCACCAGCATGCGCCCGCCCTCGCCGCGTTTCACCCGGCGAGCCCGTAAACTTGGGTAAACGGGCCCGCTACGCGCGATTCGTGGGCAATTTCGATTGTTTGCACGGTCGCTCCGGGGCGGCCGCGCGCCGCTGGATCAGAAGATGAAGACGCCGCAGGCGACGACGGTGGACCACAGCCCCTTGGCGTGACCCTCGGCGCTCTGGACGATGTTGCGCGTCTTCAGGATGGTCTTGGCCATCTTGAAGGCCTGCTCGCGCTCGCTCCACGCCGTCTCGGCGTCGAAGTCCACGCCGAGGGTGGTGGCGAGCATCGTGGCCGCGAGGTCCTCGGCGTATTCGCCGGCCTTCTTGGCGGTCTCGCCGTAGCTGTGGTGCTCGGAGAGGTAGCCGTACATCGACGGGTCGGCGGGGCGCGCGAGGCCGATGGAGGCCGCGATGAGGCGGTTCGGCTCGTTCGTGTCCTGGCGGGCCATGACGCAGTGGACGATCTGGCCGGGGCGAATGAGGCGCTCGCCCTCCTTGCGGCTGATCTCCACGCAGTGCGGCGGGAAGATCGAGCTCACCGTCACGAGGTTCGCCTTCTCGATGCCGGCGTCGCGGAGCGCGAGCTCGAACGACGAGAGGCGGTCCTTGTGAACGCCCACGCCGTTGGTGAAGAAGATGGCCTTGGGCACGAACATGTCGTGGAAGACCGGGTAGCCGCTCTCGCCGACCTCGATGCGGTTCTTCTTGTTGCTGTTGTTCTTCTTCTTCGCCATCTCAGGGCCTCGCCGTTGGGCGCGTGGGACGCCTCGAAAAAAATCCCGGCGCGAGGTTACTCGATTCGCGCCGGGTGCAACGTGAACTTTCCGTGGGCTTCGGCCCGCGGGCGTGGCTCCGCTCGGGAGCCTACTTCGCGGCCTTGGTCGCCTTCTTCGCGGCCTTGGGCTTCGCCTCGGCCTTGGGCTTCGCGGCGGCCTTCGGCGCAGCTTTTTCGCCGCCCTTCTTCGCGCTCGCGCCCTTCTTCGAGAGCGACTTGTAGAGGTCGTAGAGGCGGGGGACGGGGTAGGCCGAGATGCGGGCCTTGAAGCCCTCGTCCTTGGTGCGCTTGGCGAGGTCGAGGATCGCGTCGATGAGCTTGGCGCGGGTGCCGAACTTCTCCTTCACCTCGGTGAAGGTCGCGTGCAGGCGAAGGAGCTTCGTGTTCGAGACGTGGGCGAGGCCCTTGTTCGCGTTGACGCGCGAGACCCAGAGGTCCTCGGTGGTGAGCTTCTCGAGCGCGGCGACGAGCTTCTCCTTGTCACCGAACTTCTCTTTGACGATCGCGATGGGGCTCTTGGCCATGGTGGCCTCCTTCTGAGGGTGCGCGAGATGACTCGCGCGGCTGGAGAGAACGCGCTCTGTACCAGGCGACGGGCGCATCTCGCAAGGGCGGATCGGGGCTCTGTCCGCCGCGAGGAGGGGGGCACTGAACGAACGTGGGGCGAGCCCAAGGTCTGCGCTCGGTCCGGTTCTGACGCGCGTGGCCCCGGCTCCGAGCCGCCCTCGCCCCGGCCCCGCGCTCTCGTTCGGCACCGCCCGCCGCGCCGGTGTAAGGTCCATGCGCCCCTCGGCGTTGGCGGGGCCCCGGAGGATCCATGCACCGTCGAAACCGCCCTCCCTCTGCGAGCGCGCT
>JAEUKG010001229.1 GCA_016794325.1 Myxococcales bacterium
ACGGTCTCTCCGGGGCGGACGATCACGATCTCGCCCGCGCCCACGCTGGCGACCGGCACCTCCACCTCGCCGTCGCCGCGACGGACGCGCGCCGTCTTCCGCTGCAGGGCGAGGAGGCTCTTCACCGCCGCGGTGGTGCGCTGCTTGGCGCGAGCCTCGAGGAGCTTCCCCAGGCGGACGAAGGTGATGACGCCGGCGGCGCTCTCGAAGTAGAGGGCCCCTCGCCCCGTGAGCAGCATCGCGACCGAGAGCGCGAACGCCGCCGTCGTGCCGAGGGCCACGAGCACGTCCATGTTGGCGCTCCCGGCGCGCACCGCCCGCAGCGCGCTACGGTAGAACGCCGCTCCGGCCACCACCTGCACCGGGGCCGCGAGCGCGAGCTCGACCCACCCCGGGAGGTGCACGTGCACGCCGAGCGGCATCAGGAGCATCGGCAGCACGAGCGGCGCGGTCAGGAGCGCCGCCATCACCAGCACCGCGAGGTCGAGGCGCGCGCGGCGGGCGCGCGCCCGCTCGTCGGCGAGGCGCGCCTCCTCTTCGCCGGTGTCGAGCGACGCGGTGAAGCCGGCGCGCTCGATCGATCGGGCGACGGAGGCCTCGTCGGTCGCGCCCTCGGGCCAGGCGACGGTCGCGATCTCCCCGGCGAGGTTCACGCTGGCGGCCGCGACCTCGGGCCGCTTCTTCAGCACCTTCTCGATGCGGGTGGCGCACGTCGCGCACGTCATCCCCCCGACGCGGAAGCGCGCCTCGCGCATCGGGACCTGGTACCCCGCGCGCTGGATCGCCGCGGCGAGGTCGATGGGGCCCGTCTTCGCCGGGTCGAAGGCGACGCGCGCCTCCTCCGAGGCGAAGCTCACCCGCGCCTCCGACACCCCGTCGACCCGGCCGAGCACCTTCTCGATCCGCGCGGCGCAGCTCGCGCACGTCATCCCCTCCACGGGGAGCGTGACCTCGGACGCCGTCGACGGCGGCGAGCCCGCGCTCGGTGCGTCGATCGGGGGTGTGGGCGCCGCCGCCATGCCCACAACATAAAGCTTCCAGTGACTGGAAGGTCAAGGCCGGCGTCGCCCCACCGCGAAGTGGCACGACGCGTCGAAGCGCACGGCGCGGTCTGCGCCGCCGGCGAGCGACGCGAAGGTCGCGAGGACCGACGCCTCGACGGCGGCGAGCTCCACCTCGCTGCACCTCGCGAGGACCGCGCCCGACACCGGGTTCTCGAGCATCGACTCCCACATCGCCCGCGGCGCGGGGGCCGTGAGCACGGCGTCGAAGACGTCGATCTCCACGTCGGTGAAGCCCGAGCTCACGAGCTCCGCCTCCAGCCCCTCGCGCGACGCGATCTCCAGCCAGGACGGGCGAGGCAGCGCCGCGCGGATCCGCTCGGGGAGGGCCGCCATCACCGGCGCCATCTGGAGGCGCGCGAGGGCGTTGTCGTCCGGCCCGCGCCACACCGCGGTGGCGAAGAGCCCCCCCGGCGCGAGCACGCGCGCGGCCTCGCGAAACCCGGCTCGACGGTCGGGGAAGAGGAAGATCCCGAACGCCGAGAGCACCGCGTCGAACGTCCGGTCTTCGAACGACAGCGCCTGCCCGTCCTGCACCTCGCAGCGGACGACGTCGCCCGCGCCGAGCACGGCGAGGTTGGCTCGCGCGTGCGCGACCATCTCCGCCGAGAAGTCGGTGGCCACCACCCGACCGCTGCGCCCCGACGGGTCCTCCGCGAGGCAGTGGAGCGCGGCGGCCTTGGCGAGCTCCCCGTTGCCGCACGCGACCTCGAGGATCCGAGGGCTCGGGGGTAGCCGGCCCGCCACGGTCTGGAAGAGCGCCTGCGCGATGTAGCCGGTGAACGGCGCTCCGAGCCGCGCGTACGTGCGCGCGTGTCGATCCCAGGCCCTCGAGGTCACGTCCGTCATCGATGCCACTCCTCTCCAGCACTCTTCACGAGCTGGGCGTCGACGTTGACCTCGCTCATGTCGTTGACGATGACGGCGACCTTGCGGCCCTCCCGGTTGGCGAGGACGTGGTTCAGGAGCGTCGTCTTGCCGGCGCCGAGGAAGCCGGAGAGCACGGTGACGGGGAGCTTGCGGGTGGAGTCGGGCACGACCACTAAATGCAACCAAGTTGCATTTAAGTCAAGCCCGCTCGCGGCGGTCAGCCGATCTCCCAGCCGCACACCGTGCCGGCGGCGTCGGCGCCGACGAGGGTGTGGTGCTCCGGGTGCCACCCGAGCGCGGTCACCTCGTCTTCGAGGAACGCGAAGCGGATCGGACGTTCGCCGCGCCGCGGCTCCCAGAGCAGCACCGAGGTGTCCTCGGCCCCGCTCGCGAGCACGCCCTTGCGCGGGCTGAAGGCGAGGCAGGTGCAGAGCCCCTTGTGCCCCTCGAGCCGCAGCGGGCGCGAGCCCTCGGGGCCCTTGCCGCGGAAGTCCCACACCGTGACGACGGCGTCGCCCGAGGTCGCGAGGAGCTTCGAGTCCGCGTCCCAGGCGAGCGCCTTGGGCTTGAACGGATAGCCGGTCATCTGCGAGTCCATCCCCGACGCCAAGCGCCAGAAGTGGACCGAGGCGTCCTGGCTCCCGCACGCGACGACCCGCGCGTCGGGGCTCCACGCGAGCGAGATCAAGGAGCCCTTCCAGGCGAGGTGGCGCGTCTCGTCGCCGGCGCCGACGGGCAGGAGGTGCACGCCGCCGTAACACGCCGCGGCGAGGACTGCGCCGTCGCGCCGCCACGCGAGCGCGGTCACCGTGCTCGCCAGGGGCTCGGTCTCCACGATCGGGGCTCCGTCGGCGGTCCAGAGGCGGACCCTCTTGCCGGCCGCGGTGGCCACGCGGCCGCCGGCCGGCGCCCACGCGACCCGCTCCACCCAGCCGCCGCCGCCCGGCAGCTCGCGCTCGAGCGCGCCGCCCCGCGCCCAGATCTTGGCCGCCGGATCCTGCCCCGACGTCGCGAAGCGCTGGCCGTCGGGCGCGATGCTCACCCCGAGGACGGCGCCGTCGTGTGCGTTCACGGATAGCAGCTCCTCGCCGGTGCGGAGGTCGAAGCCGAGGGCGCGCCCGTCGCCGAGCCCGACGACGCCGAGGCTCCCGTCGCGCGCGACGTCGAGCGCCGAGACGTAGGCGCCGGTGGCGAGGCGGAAGCGCGCCCGGAGCTCGGTCTTGGCCCGCGCGGCCTCCCCGGTCACGCCCGGCATCGCTCGAAGCCCCGGGTGAGCTCGGCCCGATCGAGGTTCTTGCCGATGAAGACGAGATCGCTCGCGCGCGGCTCCGCCCCCCACGGGCGGTCCTCGCGGCCGTCGAAGAGCATGTGGACCCCCTGGAAGACGAAGCGCTTGTCGCTGCCGTGGATGTCGAGGATCCCCTTCATGCGGAAGATGTCGGCGCCCTTCTCGCGCAGGAGCGCGCCGAGCCACCGGTTCAGCCGCTCGCCGTCGATGGCCCCCTCGAGGTGGATGCCCACCGACGTCACGTCCTCGTCGTGGGTGTGCCCCGCGGTGACCTCCTCGCTCGCGATCGGCGCGACCGCGGCGCCGCCTCGCAGGAGCGCGAGGCCGTACTCGACCGGCAGGTGCTCGGTGTAGAGCCCGTACCTCCCGGCGGCGGGGATCCGCAGGCGGAAGGACTTGGGCCCCTTCGCGGCGACGTCGAGGGCGCTCGGGCCTACCTCGCTCGGCGCGAGATCGGCCCCCGGCTGGACCCGACCGGCCTCGTGCGCCCAGAGGCGGAGCGCGCGATCGGCGGGGGCGCGGTCGTGGGCCGCGGCGCCCGACGGGAGCGGGAGGATCACGACGTCCATCACCTCGTCCGGGCCGTCGCCGAGGGAGAGGTCGTAGATCCCCTCCTCGAGCTCGAACGTCCCCGCCCACTCGAACGGGTACTCGGGGTCGAGGAAGGTGGGCTTGGTGGCCACCGCGCGGTCGAGATCGAAGCCCCCGACGTCGAGCACGTCCGCGATCGGCACGTCGGCTGCGACCGAGCGCAGCACCCGGGCCACGCCGTTCATCGACCGGACGCGCCGCTCGATGGCGTCGACCTCGGCGGGCGACACCAGATCCGTCTTGTTGAGCACGAGCACGTCGGCGAAGGCGATCTGCTCGCGGCACTCGTTCGAGTCGTCGAGGTGGAGGTGCACGTGCTTGGCGTCGACGAGGGTGACGATGGCGTCGAGCGCGAAGAGGTTCTTCATGTCGTCGTCGACGAAGAACGTCTGCGCGACCGGGCTCGGATCGGCCATGCCCGTCGTCTCGACGAGCACGTGATCGAACTTGTCCTTGCGCTTCATCAGGCTGCCGAGGATGCGGATGAGGTCCCCGCGCACGGTGCAGCAGATGCACCCGTTGTTCATCTCGAACACCTCCTCGTCGGCGTCGATGACCAGCGCTTGGTCGATGCCGATCTCGCCGAACTCGTTCTCGATCACGGCGATCCGCTTGCCGTGGTTCTCGGTGAGGATGCGGTTGAGGAGCGTGGTCTTCCCCGATCCGAGGAAGCCGGTGAGCACGGTGACGGGGATCTTCTTCATCGGTGGGACCTCTCTCGGGCGGACGCGAAGTCGGCGGGCGCGGGGGGGCGAGCGGGCGAGCTCACGGGGCCTCCGCGGTGCTCGCGATCAAGACGACGCGGGAGCGCCCGGACGCCTCGATCGGCGGCGAGCGGTGGACCGCGCCCGGGCTCCCGGGGTGGAGCGCGCCCTTCATGAGGATCACCTCCCCGACGCCGGCGTGGCGGACGGCCGCGGCGTCACGGACGATCTCGCGGTTGGCGTCGCACGGGCAGTCGGCGGGGTGCTGCAGCGCCTCCCGGGACACCGCGGACTCCGGGAGCCACTCCGTCCCAGGGCCGACGTACGTGGTCACCAGCCGGTAGCGGACGAAATCCACGTGGAACTTGCGGCACTGGTCGGTGCGCACGACCCCGAACGAGACCCGGACGCGCCGCGCGTCCGCCACCTGGGCCAGCCGGGCGACGAGCATCGCGACGTCGGCGGTGATCCACGCGCGGGCGGGCTCGGCGATCCCCTCGGTCGCGGGCGACAGGTCGTAGGCGCGCGGCGAGACGATCTCGTCGAAGTACCGAGGCTCCCCCCGCGCCCAGGCCGCGAGGTGCGCCCCGAGCCCCGGCGGCAGCGAGCGCGGCCACGAGACGAGGTCGACCCCGTCGCGGGCGAGCCGGCGAAGCGCGAGGGCCTCCGGCGAGATCGGGCGCCGGGAGCGGGTCGAGTCGGCCGAGTGCGTCGGGAGCGGTCGGTTCATGGGTCCTCGTTGTCGCGCAGGAGGTTCTCTTGCGATCATGTTGCGTGTGGTTGGGTCGCGGGCTCCCGGACGAGGAGCGACGTGTGGCCGTCGACGTAGGCGGCGCCGTCGACGCT
>JAEUKG010001257.1 GCA_016794325.1 Myxococcales bacterium
GACAGTCGCTCCGCCACGATCGTTGGGTACCTATCCCGCGCTTTCCGAATCCCCGTCGCGGAGCTGGCGATCCTCGGGGAATGGCGGCGATTCGGCGGCGGGGGGCGGATCGAAGACGCGGAGATCGAGGCCGCGGTAGGCGCCGCGATCCGCTCGCACGAAGCCGAGTGGCTGCCCAACGGATCCCTCGGTTGAGCCCGAGCGCAGCCTCCGTCGTCGCCCTCGCGCGACGCGCCGCCATGGTCTCGCCATGGCCTGGAAGGCGTCTGGGTGCGCGCTCGCGTTCGAGGTCGGGCAAGAGGTTCGGGGCAAGAGGTTCGGGGGGCGAGAGGGTCACGACTCGATCGCGCGCCGGTAGCGCTCGCGGCGCGCGCCGTCGCGGAGGACGTCGTAGGCCTCTTCGACCACCGCGTTGATCGTGTCGAGATCGCCGAGGAGGTCCGTCGTCTGCGGAGTCAGCAGCCGGGCCGGCTCGAACGAGCGCCGCAAATCGAGGAAGGCGCGCCGGATTTCGTAGCCGGTCGCGTCGCGGGCCACGCCGAGCACCGCGAAGTAGTCGCCCTCCTCGACGAGCTCGAGCCGCGCCTTCACCCGCGCCCGCACCGCCTCCTCTTCGAGCGCCAAGACCTCGCCCTCGGTGACGATCACCGACGGATCGGTCGCCGCGCCGCGGATGGGCGTGGGCCCGCGGTCGAGCACCCCCAGCAGGACGAGGGCGAAGAGCGCGGCCGCGACGTCGCCGTCGGCGGCGCGCGCCACGACCTCGCCCACGGTGTGGGTGCGCGACTCGAGCGCCGCGCGCTCCTCGTCGGGCGCGAGGCCGCACTCGCGGAGGAGCGCCTCGTTCGCGCCGGGGGTGAGGCGCGCGCCCGGGCCCCCGAGCCCCGCGAGCGCCTCCTCGGCCGAGAACGCGCGCCGGCACAGCTCGACGAAGACCTCGGACCCGGCCGCGCCGCCGAAGACGCTCGGCTCGCCCTTGAGGCGGCCCGGAGGCTCGGGCTCGACGAGGGCGGAGCCGCCGGCGATTTTCATGCATCCTACACTGATCCACTCGGCGTGGCCGCGGAGGGCCTCCCAGAGCTGGTCTTGCCCGAGCGCGCCGTGGGCCACGAGGGCGGCGCCGGCGTGCCGCCCGAAGGGCGGGACGCGCGCGGCGAGCCGCTCGGCTTGCGCGCGCGGGAGATCGCCGCGGAGCGCGAGGTATCCGACGAGGCTCTCGGAGTCGGCGCCCGACGCCGCGGTCACGAGATCGCCCTCGCGGAGCACGACCCGACGCACGACGCCGCCGTCCTCGAAGCACACCGAGCCCGACGCGCGCGTCGCGATGGAGAACGCGAGCAGCCGCGCGGCGTCGCCGGGGCCGAGCGCGCGCCGCGGAGGCGCCCCCCCGGGGAGGTCGCGCGCGGCTCGCTCGGGGGCCTCGTGGATCGCGGCCGGCGGCACCGAGCCCGGGCGATCGATGAGCTTGGAGAGGCCCACGCGCCGCTTCGCGGGCATCGTCGGCGCCGCGGGCGGCGCGACGCGAGCCTCCCCTGCCCCCTCGACGCGCACGCCGGGTGACGTCCACATGTCGGGCCGCGACGACGAGGGCGCGGGCGGGTGCGTGCGCACCTCGGAGCCGCCGCGCGTGCCGTGATCGCCCGTCCCCGCGGACACGCCCGGATCGGAGCGCGCGCCGGTCGTCGCGCTCCCGGCGCCGGTGCCGCTGCCGGTCTTCGAGTGCGGCATGTCGGAGACGGGCCGGCGCCCCGTCGCGCCGCGCCCGCTCGCGGTCGTGGGGCGCGGCGCGAGCGAAGGATCCGACTCGTCGTGGCTCTCTTCGTCGATCGGCTCGTCGAGCGAGGCGAGGACGTCGCCGGGGAGCACCGCTTCGATCTCCTGATCGGGCGACGGGAGCCCGAGCTCCGAGGGCGCGTCGCCCGCGCCCATCTCGCGGGCCTCGGCCTCGGCGAGGAGCTGCTGGAGCTCCGGGCTCAGCGCGGCGTGGGCGACGATGGCGCGCGAGCCCTCCGCCTCCTCCTTCGACGACGCGGGCGGAGCGCTGCCGCGGCTGCCGTGCGCGGGGGGCACGA
>JAEUKG010001262.1 GCA_016794325.1 Myxococcales bacterium
CGACGGGGCTCCACGTGCTCGAGGAGCTCGGGGTCTACGACGCCGTCGTGTCGCGCGGTGCGCGGATCGATCGGCTCGCGTGCACGACGCCGACGGGCCGCACCGTGATCGAGCTCTCGTACGGGGACGTGTCGCCGGCGGCGTTCGGGGTCGGCATGCACCGGGGCGCGCTCTTCGCGGCGCTCTTCTCGGCGGCCAAGAGCGCCCCCGGGGTCACCTTTCGCCTCGGGCTCGCCGCCGAGGACCTCCGCCGAGCGTCGACTCGGGGGTGGCAGTGGATCCTCGACGACGCGGGCGTGGCTCACGGCCCACACCAGCTCATCGTCGTCTGCGACGGGGCGAGGAGCCACCTTCGGGACGACACGCACGTCCGCAAGTCCATCGACCGCTACCCGTGGGGCGCGCTGTGGTTCGTCGGCGACGATCCGGTGATCGGCGGCGCGCCGGTCCTGCGGCAAGTCGTGCGCGGGAGCTCGTGGATGGTGGGGCTCCTGCCGACGGGCCTCGGGCCCGATCCCACGAACGAGACGCCGCTGGTGAGCCTGTTCTACAGCATTCGGGAGGACGCGGTCCCCGCGTGGCGCGCGCGTGGGCTCGAGGCGTGGAAGGACGAGGTGCGCGCCTCGGTGCCCGACGCCGCCACGATCCTCGACCAAGTGACCGACGCCGACCAGCTCCTCTTCGCCGCGTACCACGACGTGGTCATGGATCCGTGGAACACGTCGAACGTCGTCTACCTCGGGGACGCGGCGCACGCGATGAGCCCGCAGCTCGGTCAGGGGGCGAACCTCGCGCTCTTCGACGCGTGGGTGCTCGCCGAGGCGCTCGCGGCCGAGCCGTACCTCCCGCTCGCGCTCGACCGCTACACGCGCGCGCGCCGCGGTCACCTCGGCTTCTACCAGTTCGCGACGCGCGCGCTCACGCCGTTCTTCCAGGGGGACGAGCCCTGGTTCGGGGTGCTCCGCGACCTCTTCATGCCACTCGCGGCGTGGCTGCCGCCGACGCGGTGGTTCATGACCGCGGCGATGACGGGCGCGATCGAGAGCTTCACCGGGCGGCGGATCGCGGTCGCGGATCCGCGACGCGTCGGCCCGTTGGTGAAGTAGCATCGGGCCATGCGGCCCTCGACCCTCGCGCCCCTCGTCGCTGCCCTCGCCTGCTTCGCCTGCGGTGGAGGCTCGTCCGCGCCGCCGCCGTCGGCTGGCGCCCCCGCGACGTCGGCGGCGTCGGCGGCGTCGAGCGCGGGCTCGTCGGCGCCCACCGCGACAGCGGCCGCTCCCGCCGAACCTCCGGCGCAGACCCACGCGCAGAAGAAGCCGCTCGAGATCTACAACGGCTGCCGCGAGGTGGTCACGGTGGTCTTCGCCGAAGACCCCGCCGAGGCAGGGGCGCCGAAGAGGACGATCGCCGGGTTCGCGAGCTCGGAGGGCGCGCGTCGCGCCGACGGCACGCAGACGGTCTGGCTCGTGGACGACCAGGGCAAGGGACTCATCAGGGTGCACGTGACGAGGCCGATGAAGCGCGTCGAGATCGGCGCGAGCTGCCGGACGCTCGACGCGCGGTAGCGCGTGCGGCGCACGACGGGTGCGGGGCGCGCGCGCGAGGCCACGCGGCGACGCGGCGACGCCGCGAGGCTTGCCATCCGCGTACGACGCACGACGCACGACGTACGACGTGCGACGCGAGTCGACGATTGGAGCTTCGACCGATCCGCCAACCCTGCGATCGCGGGCAACGGTCTCGTCCGAGAGCCGTCGCTGGCGCCTGAGGTGCGGGCTCGGGAGCGTTGAGGCTGCTCCGCGCGCTCCTCGGCACCGCCTCGATCTCGCGAGCGCTCTCGACGCGCGGGTCATCGTGTCAGGTGAACAAGAGGTACATCGTAGGGAGGTGCCCGAACCGGATCTGGCAGAGCTCGATCGAGAGGTCGAAGAGCTTGCGCTCCGCGCCTTCGAGCGGCGCTCCGCCGTCCATCTCCTCGCGTTCGACCGAGGGCGGTCGGAAGAACGCGCGATCCCGGAGAGTCTTGCGGATCTCGAGCGTTCGCTCCAACGTGTTGGCGACCTTGACGGGGGCCGCGGGTATGTCGACGAGCATGCGCGCTGCGGCCTTTGCGGCGATGCCCGAGCGGACGAGCACCGCGAACACGCGCGCGAGCAGCGCGCGGGCGGCGGCGGTCAACATCACGAAGTTGCAGCGCCGGCCGCGCAGGTCGCCAGACTCGCGCACGACGAGGCCCCGTCGCTCGAGGGCCTCGAGCATCTCGCTCACCGTCTGCCGAGTCACTCCGAGGGCGCGGGCGAGCTCGTTCTGGATCGGTGGCTCGGGGAACGCAGCGAGCGCCTGGAGCATGTCGAGCCGCGCCGGCGTGATGCCGAACGGCCCGAGGAGCTGCCATGCGAAGCCGACAACCCGTTGGTGAGCTCGCTTGAGCCCGAACTGGAGTGCATGCATGAGTGCACGCTCCAGCAACCCACGTGCCACCCACACCCCACGCCGGGGATACCCCAACCCCACGGGAGCGTTCGGATCCTGACTCCGGTGGCAGGGGGGTATGGGTGGCCCGGACGGTTTTGGGGTGGCCCGGGCCAGGCCTGGGGCGGCGGCGGGTGGCCGGGGTCGTGCGGAATCGCCCGAGCTCTGGTAGCGTTTCGAGCCGTGGTGGGTCGCCGCGCACTCGTCGCATCGCTCGGGGCCGTCGCGACCGTCGTCGTCGCCGCGAGCCCCACGGCTCGCGCGCAGAACCCCGACGACGCCTCGCCCGAGTCGCGCGCCCAGATCGCCAACGCGGTTCGCACCCTCGAGCCGCTGCTCGCAGCGCCGGGGCGCTCGGTCGCGCGCGGCGCCCCCGGCACCATCGAGCACGCCATCCTCGGGTACGCGCCCCAGAAGCCGTGGGCGGTCGCGGAGGGAGCGCTACCGCCAGTCCGCGGCGGGGCGTGCCCCAGTGAGATGGCGAGCGTCGGCGGGCGCTTCTGCGTCGACCGCTGGGAGGGGTCCCTCCTCGTCCGCACCGAAGGTGGCGGCATGGAGCCGTGGCCTCACAACCAACCCCCGATGCCCGAACGCGTGTATGTTGCACGCAGTGCGCCGGGGGTGTTCCCTCAGGGCTACGTCAGCGGCGCGCAGGCGGAGGCCGCTTGCAAGGCGGCGAGCAAGCGGCTCTGTCAGCCGGTCGAGTGGCGCGCGGCCTGCGGCGGGAGCCAAGGGCACGCATACCCGTACGGCCCGAAGCGCTCCCCCGGCAAGTGCAAGGACTCTGGCGTCGCGCCGATGATGACCCTCCACGCCGAGACCATGAAGAGAGGGTGGGGGATGTCGGAGCTCAACGACCCCCGCAACTCGGCGCTCGACGGGACGGTGGCGAAGACAGGCTCGTTTCCGGGGTGCGTGACCGATCAGGGGGCGTTCGACATGGTCGGCAATCTCCACGAGTGGACGGCCGATCCCAACGGCACGTTCCAGGGTGGCTATTGGCTCGACACGAGCCAGCACGGCGAGGGGTGCGCGTACCGCACGATCGCCCACGGCTTCGGCTACCACGACTACTCGACCGGCTTCCGCTGCTGCAAAGATCCGAGCTGAGCCCGCGGGAGGGCGAGCCGCAGGCGCCGCGGGAGGCCGCTTCAGGTGGAGGTGCGCCGCGCGGCTGCGCGCGGCGACGCCTGTGGGGAGGCCGCTTCGAGTGGCAGCGCACGGCGCGCGGGAGGGCGGTCCGTGAGCGGCCGCGGGAGGCCTCCTCTGGGGGAGACGGTCGCGCGGCTGCGCGCGGCGGCGCCTGCGGCGAGTCGTCTCGAGCGGCGGCGCACGGTACGGATGGCGCGGGGGCGGGCGCGCCGGCGCGCGCCGTGGCGAAGCCCGTCGGCGTCTTCGATCTCGCGCGCTCGTCCCCCGCGCACGACGCGACCTCGATCGCAGTGTTCGACGCCTCCGCCGCGCGCGCGACCTCGATCGCAGTGTTCGACGCCTCCGCCGCGCGCGCCGCGCGGCGCTCGGGCGACGAGGCGCTGCTCGGCAAGGCCATCCGCGCCGCCGAAGTGCGCCGCGGGCTGCGCG
>JAEUKG010001264.1 GCA_016794325.1 Myxococcales bacterium
ACGCGGGAACCTAGTTCACCGTGCGCCGTTCGCGAACCGGATTTCACGGCCTCGCGAGCGTCAGCCACTCCGGCGCGCCGCGAGGCGCTTCAGCCGCGCGCGCTCGTCTTTGCCCGCGGACACGATCTCGGGGCCGCGCGCGCCGAGCGTGCGCGCGCGCGCCCGCAGCCGCTCGAGGGCGGGCCCGCGCGTCTCGGCGGGCGGGAGCACGCTGCCGCCGGCGGGTCGCGTCGGCTGCTCCTCCGCGACGCGCGACTCCCCGACCTCGGGCGGCGGGGGGACGGTCGGCGCGTCCATCGGCGTCGGCGGGCGCACGGTCGCCGCGCTGAACGTCCCCGTCGAGACCTCCGGCACCTCGGCGACGGGCGCCGCGGCGGGGGGCTCGGGCGCGCCTTCGCGGAGCGCCACCGCGCGATCGACGAAGGCCTTCGACTTCGGATCGAGCCGGGTGAACCGCAGCGCGAGGCCGCTCTGATCGCCGTGCGCCCGCTCGCGGTACGCGGTGACGCGGCCCTCGCCGCGGATGAGCGCGTCGCCGTTCGACAAGGTGAGCTCGAAGCGGAGGATCACGCCTTGGGGGCGATGGAGGGCCCCGAGGAGGACGACGCTCGTCTTGGTGATCGTCTCCCCCTCGGCCGCGAGCAGCTCCGCTTCGGTCTTGTAGGGTCGGACCACGCGGATCGCGACGGGGGGGCGGATGTCCTCGGCCACGGGCCGAGGATAGAAGTACACGCCCGCGCGGCGGGCCAAATTCGCTGCGGGCTCGCCGTGTCCGTCGCTCGCACGACGAGCGGCCCGGTCGACCGCGCGCTGGGCGTCCACTCCGAGCGTTCGATTCCGACAGGAGCGTCCCTTTCCGTACAGTGGCGTGAAAACGGTGGAAAAGGAGGACAGATCCGCGCGATTCGCTCGCGCCGGGGCCGAAGGTGCCAGATAATGACACGTCGTGGATTCCGCATTCTCGGAGTCACCGCTCCGGCCGGGCTTTCGCCTGGACCGGTACGAGCTTCTGTGCCCACTCGCGCAGGGTGGCATGGCGCTCGTCTGGCTCGCGCGCTTCGGTGGCAAGCTTGCGGGGTTCGAGAAGCTGGTCGTCGTGAAGACGATCCTGCCGCAATACGCGCAAGACCCTCGCTTCCAGCGGATGTTCCTCGACGAGGCGCGGATCGCGGCCCGCATCGAGCACCCCAACGTCGCCCGCATCCTCGACGTGGGTGAAGAGCGGGGCACCTACTACATCGTCATGGAGTGGGTGGACGGCGACTCGCTGTCCAAGCTGATGCGCGCCTGCGACGAGGCGCGGCAGCCGATGCCGCTCGGCGCGGCGCTGCAGATCGCGGCCGACGTGTGCTTGGGGCTCGAGGCCGCGCACACGCTCTGCGACGCGGCGGGCGAGCCGCTCGGCGTCGTCCACCGCGACGTCTCGCCCCAGAACGTGCTCATCGGGCCCGCCGGTGAAGCGAAGCTCATCGACTTCGGCGTCGCGAAAGCGCGCGACCGCATGGCGCAGGACACCACCGCCGGCCAGCTCAAGGGCAAGCTGCGCTACATGTCGCCGGAGCAGGCCAAGGGCGGCAACCTCGACGGTCGCGCCGACGTCTGGTCGGTGGGCGCGCTCCTCTACGAGATGCTCACCGGCGAGCCGCCGTTCGACGGGCCGCACGAGCTCGCGATCCTGCATCGGCTCGTCAGCGGCGAGAGCCCTCGACCGCTGCCGGGCACGATCCCTCCGTTCGTCCGATCGATCGTGGAGCGGTCGATGCGCTACGAGGCCCACGAGCGCTTCGAGAGCGCGCGGGCGATGGGCGCGGCGCTCGAGGCGGCGCTCATGAAGCTCGGCGAGGGCGCCGCCCACCAGTCGGTGGCGAGCGTCGCCGAGGCGATGCTCGCCGGGCGCACGATGCAGCGCCGGCGGACGGTCGAGGCGGCGCTGCTCGCGGCGCAGAAGCGCTCGCAGATGTCGACGCGCAACAACACCAACGACGGCGTCGTCCACGAGGCGTATCCCGCCTTCGCCGAGGTCGCGCCGGAGCCGTCGCACGCGAGCAACGCGACGCTCGGCTCCGCGGCGCTCGCGGGGCCGCCGAGCCTCGACTCCGAGGACAGCGAGCGGCGGAAGATCCTCGGGATGATCGTGGTGGCGGCGA
>JAEUKG010001267.1 GCA_016794325.1 Myxococcales bacterium
CCGGGTCCTGCTCGGGCTGCGGCACATGAGCGGCGTCGCGGTGGTCCCGTCTCGGGTCACCTTCGTCCATCCGGCGCCAAGGAGCCCGTGGGTACGAGCGGAGCTGAAGGCGACCTTCGGCGTTCAGCCGGTGTTCGACGCGCCCGACAACCGCCTCGAGCTGCCCCCGAACATGGCCGAGCTGCGCAACCGGACCGCGAACGCGCGGATCTTCGAGGTCCTCCGCCGCCACGCCGAGGCCCTGCGCCCCGGCGAGGGCCAGCAGCCGTGGACCACGCGGGTCGCCGCGGTGCTCGACGTGGGCGGGTGGGACCCCGCGCCCACGGTGGAGCGGTGCGCCGCGACCTTGGGGACGAGCGCCCGGACGCTGCAGCGACGGCTCCGCGAGGAGGGCAGCTCGTTCGAGCTCGAGTGGCAGGGGGCCGCCCAGAGGAGAGCGGAGCGGGCGCTCGCGGAGACGAACCAGAGCATCGACGCGATCGCTCGGTCGCTCGGGTTCGCCACCGGAGGCAGCTTCGCGCGGGCGTTCGTCCGCTGGACGGGCTCCACCCCGTCGGCCTATCGAGCCGCGCGCCGCGACCACGGATCACGCGCGCGCTGGCGTGGGTGATCAGTCGCGGCTGCGAGTGAAGAGCTCTTGCCACTCGGATGGCCAGCTCTGGGTGGCGGCGTCGAGCAGCACGAGCTCGCGCGCGCCGGCCACCGCGCTCCCGCGCAGCGGTCGCGCGCCGTCGCGGAAGCCTACCCTCCACGTCCTGTTCGAGTACCGCTGTTCACCTGCGATCGTGAGGTGGAGCGACGCGTCTTTGTGGATCTCGAAGGTGCCGGCGCACCCGCTCGGGCAACGTCGGCTGTGCAGGGTGACGTCACCGACGCGGGGGGTCGCCGGCTTGCCCGGCCGCGCCGCGCTGAACGTCAGCCGCTGCGGCCCCTCGTCGGGGACGTAGCCCACGTCCTGGCGCCAGGTCCCGGGTAGACCGAGGGCGACCTCGGCGGCGGGATCGCTGCGCAGCTCGTCGTCGCCGGTGTCCGTCGCGGGCGCGTCGGCGCAGCCGGCCGTGACGCACGACCCCAGGATCGCGCACGCGAAGAGCAGGGAGCGCTTGGCGGAAGCCATCACTCCCCCGCGCTCGCGGCCGCGCCCTTGAGCGTCGACGCGATCTCCTCCGAGAGCTCGAGGAAGTACTCCTCGGACATGTGCTCGCGACCCGCGGCGAGCGCCACCTCGGCCTCGCCGACGCGCCCGAGCCCGACGAGAGACCTCACGATGGTGGCGTGCGGTGCTTCTTCCGGACCGCCGAGCTCCAGCGCCTCCTCACTGACGGTGAGCGAGTCCTCGAACCGCCCCTGCAGCCGGTAGCACTCCGCGAGGTTGAGGAGCGCCACCAGCCGCTCGTTGGCCCAGCGGGCGTCCTCGCCCGTGTGGATCAGCACGCTCGTCAAGAGCGCGGCCTCCGCTTCGTAGTCGTCCTTCGCCATCCGCGCGTTGCGGGCGGCTCGCATGAGTGTGAAGAGGATCGTCTTCATCGAGGTTCGGGTCATGTTGGCTCCTAGGGTCTTGGTCGAGGATCGAGCGTTGGATCACGTGCGCGTCGTCGTCGTCCGCACACGCTCCGATGGGACACGGCCGGTGGCGCGTCGTCGCGCCGTGAAGAGAACGCAGGGTCACGGGGGCAGGCTCGGGAGCTCCAGGGTCCGGTCCTCGCGCGCGAGGGAGGCGAACGTGTCGGCCAAGAACGCCCTCGCCCGCGCGAGCGGCGTGTACACCGACGCTCGGGGTGGCCGCATCGCGTCGCGGTCCGCGAGCGTCGTGTAGACGCTGCACGAGTCCACGCCGACGAGCCGCCCTCCGCAGAAGAGCGGGCCGCCCGAGTCGCCGCTCATGGGCGCTCCGCTCCCGCGGACGACATTGATCCCGCGCGAGCTGTACGGGTAGCCCAGCTCCTTCCAGATCGGGTCGGACGGGCCCACCACGTTCACCGTGGCCGAGCGCTGCTCGCCCAGCGTCACCGAGCCCTTCGCGGCGTGCCTCCCATGCCCGACGATGTCGCACCGGGCGCCGGGGGCGGGGATGTCGATGCTGATCGGCAGGGGGCGCGCCGCCTCGGCGAGGGGGCGCTCCAGCGTGCCCACCACGAGGTCGAGCTCGCCCTGGTCGCCGCAGGCGAGCGCCTCCGACGCCGCGACCCAGCGCGACACCCTCACCGCGCTCCCCAACGTGGGCGAGGTCTTCCCCAAGACCGCCGCCGAGCTCACGTCGTTGCTCGCGTAGGCCATGGGCTTGCAGTGCCCGGCCGTCAAGAACACCCGGGGGGCCACGAGGACGGCGCTGCAGCTCCGGAAGCCCGTGCCGTCCGGAGTGTTCTCGAAGAGGAAGAGCACGTCGGGTCGTGACGACCTCTCGCCGCCGTTGATGTCGTCCGTCGAGGTCGAGCTCGCGGCGCCGGGCTCGCCCGCGCAGGCGGCCGTCGCGGTGATGGTTGCGCGGATGAGGCTGAGGCTTCGTCGCATGGTTCCTCCTTGCTCCGGGGGCGGCGCGCTCGCCACGAGTGGCGCGTTCGGTTTCGAGGCTGGCGCGCTCCGCCGAGCAGAGATCACGACACTCCGGGCGAAGCGCCGTCGCAGGAGGGCACGCGCGCGACGACGTACGCGGTCACGTGTCGTGTCGGAGTCAGCGGCGCGCCGGCTCGGGCGGGGACGGGGCCGCCGACACCACCCATGAACCGATCGGAGGCTCGAGACTCATGAAGCGAAGGCGACTGTTTGGGGCTGCGTGTGTGGGCTTGCTCGTCGGCGCGAGCCAGGCGGGGTGCTCGTCGAACGTTCAGGATGGGCTCGCCGTCGGCGAGAGCGGCGTCGAGATCCCCGAAGGGCACACGCACCGGTGGCTGGTGCCTGGGTTCACCTCGGCGTTCGTCGGCGAGAGCAAGCCGAACGTATTCGACACGCGACGCTTCCAGCTCCACGTCGCGCGGCCCGTCGGCTCGAGCACGCGGTGCACCGCCGCGATGTACGGGCGCGCGGGCGGCGAAGCGAAGCGCACCATCGAGGTGAGCTTCGACGACGCCGGGCTCGCCGTCGTCGACGGCCTGCAGGGCAGCGCGATCCCCACTGGGAGTGTCGAGGACCAAGGCTCGGCGACGCTCGCCTGCACGGCGCCCGACGTCACCGCCGTCGTCATGGTCGAAGGCAGAGCCCGCACGAGCGCGCTCCCCTCTCGCTTGATGCGCTCCGCCTACGAGGTCGTCCCGATGGCGGACGCGAGCAGCGCCTACCTGATTCCGGGCGTGTTCGCGAGCTTCTGGGGCTACGGGAGCGAGGTGGTCGTCTTCAACCCGCACGCCGTGGGGATCTCGGTCACCGCGACCGCGCGCGGCTCGACGGGGGCGACGACGACGAGCACCCGCCAGATCCCGGCGCACGGGAGCATCACGCTCCGCGTCGACGACGAAGGCCTGCTCCCGTCAGGGATGGCGGGCTCGCTCGAGCTCTCCGCGACGGCCCCCGTGGCGGTCGTGACGCACACGCGCAACTCGACCGACAAGTACTACCAGCTCTACTCGTCCACCGCGGGCCCGTCGGACGCGCGCCTCCACGCTCCGGACTACCTCAAGAGCTTCTACGGCTGGGACAGCAGCGCGAACGTCGCCAACGGCGCGGGGGATCAGACGATCACGATCACCGCGCACCAGTCGCCGAAGTCGCGAGCGACGCCGGTCGAGCTCAGCGACTACTTCGGGAAGTACGGCTTCAAGGCCGCGTATTCGGGCGATGGATGGACATGGCCGAAGGCGTTGCCCAAGGACTCGGAGCTCGCGCTCGTCTTCACGGGGAAGAGCAACTTCGCCGGGACAACGACGTACAGCATGGCCGCCGGTGAGCTCAAGGGCCACGCCGCGGCGCACCGCTTCGTCGGAGCCGCGGGCGCGACGCGGCAGGTCGCCATCCCGTTCGTAAGCAAGCGCGACAGCAGCATTCGATGCGTCAACGTCGGCGACCGTCCAACGCGCATGGCGGCGACGCTCGGCGGACGCCCGCTCCTCTGGGACGACGCCGCCAGAGAGGTTCGACCCGGCGAGGCGGTCGCGGTCTACCTGCCGAAGCAGACCGAGCTGCCGGACGGGGACTACCAAGGCACGGTGCTGTCGCAGAGCGAGAGCCCCATCGCGTGCGTCGTCAACCACTTCGACCACGAGAACGGAGCGAACGGTGAGGATGGCCTGTCGTCGTACAACGCCCCCAACATCCAGCCCACCGCGCGCTCGATCGTGGAGGGGAGCGAGCTCCTCCTCACTCAGCACCTCCCGGACGATCTCACGACCGCCGCGCTCTGCAACTCGTACACCGCGGCGACCGGGCGCGGGTGCACGGCACCGGTGTGGCCGGTCCTCGATGGGCTTCGCCTCTCCGGGAACCCGCCGCCGCCCGACGCCCTCTCGGGGGGCGCGCTCGAGCAGTGGAAGGCCTCGAGAGAATACCGCGGGTACGCCCACTTCCACACCACCCTCGGGTGCACCAACGGTCGGCCGAGCACGGTGTGGTCCGACGCGGACTCGAGCACGGGCTACACCAAGTTCCCGGGCCTCAACACCTTCGGTGCGGGCGACATCAAGAGCGGCTACGCCGCGAGTAGCGTCGCGGTGCGCGGCGCGTGTGTGGAGGTCAAGGAGCGCCACTCCTCCCGCGTCGCCCACGGCGAGCGCTCCATCCAGTTCAACGCGACTGGGTACGACGCTCCGTACATCTACGCGGACACCACCGAGACCGTGTGCTGCGATGGTAGCGCCGAGCTCCAGATCCACCACTCGTCGTTCCCGGATACGCGGCTCTACCTCGAAGGCACCAAACGCGCGAGGAACGCGGCCGGAGACTTCGGCACCTTCCTCGTCTCGGGGGGCCAGAAGTGGTCCGAAGATGGGCAAGGCAACATGGCCCCGGCAGGGAGAGGCTTCGTCTGCCGGAGGTCCGCGAGCTCCGACTGGAGCTGTGACCGCTGACCTGATGGGGGGCGCTTTCGTGGCTCGCCGAGGCCCGAGGTCGCGCGTTCGTGGGCGCCGGAACAACCGTTCCGCGCCCATCGATGTCGCGCAAAAGGTGCATATTTTCAGGCTGTTGGACGTTTCGGCCGCGACGAACGCGACGCATGGATGAGGTGCGATTTTCCGGACGCCCCCAGGGGTGCGGGGAGGCTCGGATTGGAGTAAACGAGGGTGCGATGACCACCACCGACTCGAAGCCGCCCACCAAGAACACGCATCTTCTGTCTTGGGTGGACGAGATCGCCCGTCTCACCAAGCCCGAGCGCATCGTCTGGTGCGACGGCTCCGAAGAGGAGCGCGTCCGCCTGACCGAGCTCGCCGTGCAGCAAGGAACTCTCGAGCCCCTCAACGCCGAGAAGCTCCCGGGCTGCTACCTCCACCGCTCGAACCCCAACGACGTCGCGCGCGTCGAGAACCTCACCTTCATCTGCACGCCGACGAAGGACGAGGCCGGCCCCACCAACAACTGGATGGCGCCCAAGGACGCGTACGAGAAGCTCGGCAAGCTCTTCGACGGCTCGATGAAGGGCCGCACGATGTACGTGGTCCCCTACGTGATGGGGCCCGTCGGCTCGGCGATGTCGAAGGTCGGCGTCGAGATCACCGACAGCGTCTACGTCGTGCTCAACATGCGCACGATGACGCGGATGGGCAGCGCCGCGCTCGGCATGCTCGGCGACTCGAACGACTTCAACCGGGGCCTGCACTCGACGCTCGACTGCAACCCCGACCGCCGCTTCATCTGCCACTTCCCGCAGGACAACACCATCTGGAGCGTCGGCTCCGGGTACGGCGGCAACGTCCTGCTCGGCAAGAAGTGCCTCGCGCTCCGCATCGGCAGCTACCTCGGCAAGAAGGAGGGCTGGCTCGCGGAGCACATGCTCATCCTCGGCGTCGAGAGCCCCGAGGGCGAGATGACGTACGTCGCGGCGGCGTTCCCGAGCGCCTGCGGCAAGACCAACTTCGCGATGATGATCCCGCCCAAGCGCTTCAAGGGCTGGAAGATCTGGACCGTGGGCGACGACATCGCCTGGATGCGCGTCGGCGAGGACGGCCGCCTGTACGCGATCAACCCCGAGGCCGGCTACTTCGGCGTGGCGCCGGGCACGAGCTACGACTCGAACCCCAACGCGATGCGCACCATCTCCAAGAACACGCTCTTCACCAACGTGGCGCGCACGCCCGACGGCGACGTGTGGTGGGAGGGCAAGGACGGGCCGGTGCCGCCGGAGCTCATCGACTGGCAGGGGCGCCCCTGGAACCCGAAGTCGACGGAGAAGGCCGCGCACCCGAACGCCCGCTTCACCGCCCCCGCCACCAACAACCCGTGCATCTCCAAGTTCTGGGACGACCCGAACGGCGTGCCGATCAGCGCGATCATCTTCGGCGGCCGCCGCGCCACGACCATCCCGCTCGTGATGCAGGCGTTCAGCTGGGTCAACGGCGTCTTCTTCGGCGCCACCCTCGGCTCCGAGACCACCGCGGCCGCGACCGGCAAGGTCGGCGTCGTGCGGCGCGACCCGTTCGCGATGCTCCCCTTCTGCGGCTACAACATGGCCGACTACTTCGCCCACTGGCTGTCGATGCAGGGCAAGCTCGTCAACCCGCCGAAGTTCTTCCTCGTGAACTGGTTCCGCAAGGGCCAGAACGGGAAGTTCCTGTGGCCGGGCTTCGGCGAGAACATGCGCGTCCTCAAGTGGATCGTCGACCGCGCGCGCCTGCGCGTCGGCGGCCAGGAGACGCCGTTCGGCTGGGTGCCGAAGGCCGGCGACCTCGACCTCTCGGGGCTCGACATCGCGCCCGAGCAGGTCGACGACGCGACCCACATCGACCTGGAAGAGTGGAAGAACGAGCTGTCGTCGCTGAACGAGTTCTTCGACTCGCTCGGCCCGAACATGCCGAAGGTGCTCAAGCTGCAGCGCGATCTCCTGCTCGCCCGCATCGAGGCGATCCAGTCGCAGGCGTGACCGGCCTCTCGCGGCGGGCTCGGGCGGTCGCGGCGTGCGCGGCGCTCGCGGCGTGCACCACACCCGAGCGAGCCCCGCCGCCAGGTCCGAGCCCCGACCGCCCCGCCGCTGCCAGCGCCGACGTCCCGTCGACGCTGGCGGCGCTGACGCGGGACCCGACCGCCCGCCCGGCCCGCGTCGTCCAGACGGGACGCGACACCGCCGGCCTCGCGGTGTCGGCCTACACCTACGACCTCCCCGACGTGAACGGCCCCGTGCTGCTCGACGTGCTCGAGCGCGATCACGCCGCGTGGATCGTCGTCTTGGCGCCCCCGTCGGGCGGAATCGCGAGCTTCGCGCCGGCGGGCGGCGTCGCCTCGCGGATCGAGGCCCGCACCGGCGCCCGCTGGGCCGAGATCACCTCGGGCCCGCTCGCCGGCGCCTTCGTCGAGCAGAAGAAGGGCGTCGCGAGCGTGGAGCTGAAGAGCGTCGCGTGGATCCTCGCCCACGACGACCACGAGATCGGCGGCTGGCTCTGCCACGAGGGCCGTATCCCGGGAGTGATACCCAAGAAGCCGGTCGAGCTCGAGACGGCGTGCCAGGCGGCGGTGAAGGGCAAGCTCACCTACGACAAGGGCCTCGTCTTCTCCCCCGGGCTCTCCGGGCCCCACGAGATCCGCACGTTCGCCAACTGCACTCAGGCCTGGAACGGGTGGGCCGAGTCCGACACCCCGTGGGGCCGCTACAAGCGCTCGTTCTCCTGCACCTACGACCCGCGCAAGGGCCGCCTCCTCGCCACCGTCGCGGGCCCCTGACGGCGCGGCGCGCCCGCGCGGGGGTCAGCGCCCGCGGCGCGCCTGCATCTCGCGCCCCATCTCCGCCAGCGCGTCCGGCCCGATCGAGAGCCGCGCGGCCGGGAACAGGAGGCCCTCCTCGAGCGCGATATGTGCATGATACACGTGTTGGAGATCGCGGCACACGTCGCGCGTCTCGGCCAGCACCGCGGCGTCGCCCTCGCGCCCTGCGCGCTCGGCGAGCTCGACGACGCGCTTGGTGAGGCGCTCGTGCGCCGAGTGCTCGGTGGCGAGCTCCCGAACGAGCTCGCGCTCGCGCTCGCCGAGGCGCGGGAACAGCGACTCCTCCTCGTCCTCCTCGTGACGGCGGCCGTTCTTGTCGAAGAACTCGGCGGCCTCGGCCAGCGCCGGCGCGAGCGCGCCCGGGCCGCGGGCGGCGGCGGCCGCGAGGTCGCCGATCGTCTCCTCGAGGCGCCGGTGCGAGCGCACGAGCTGGTCGATCGGGTCACGCTCCGGGCGCCGCGCGCGGTCGACGGTCGCCTTCGCGAGCGCTCCGAAGTCGGCGCCGCCGTGCCCGGCGCCGGCGAGCGCCGCGAGCGCCGCCTCCACCGCCGGCAGCACCTGCAGGCCGCCGCCGGCGCGCTCGGCGAGCGCCGCCATCAGCCGCGCGTCCTTGTGGGCCATCGACACCTCGAAGCTCGGGCTGAAGTCGCCGTGCGCCATCTTCGCCCCGCGCAGCTCGATGGATCGCGCGGGCTGGAACTTCGAGAAGAGCGAGCGCGCGGCGTCGGGCTCCACCCCCATCGCGTGGGCCATCGTGAAGACGTCGGCGAGGCCGGCCACCACCGCGAAGAGCATCGCGTTGCCGAAGAGCTTGTATCCTGCAGCCAAATCGGGGCGCTCGCCGAGGTAGACCAGCTCGCCCGCCATCTTGCCGAGCTCGGGCGCGACCCGGTCGTAGACCCAGCGGGGCCCGCTCGCGAGCATGATGCCCTTGCCCTCCTCCGCCATCGCCGGCGACATGAAGACGGGCGCGTGGAGGTAGTCGATCTTCTGCCGGGCGAGCCGGTGCACGCGGCGCGCGGTCCCCTCGGGCGACGTGGTCGTGTGATCGACGACGAGGGCGCCCGGGGCGAGGCCTTCGCGCGCGGCGTCGAGCGTCGCGTCGACGGCGGCGTCGTCCGAGAGCACGACGTGGATCCGCTCCGCGCCGCGCGCCGCCTCGGCCGCGGTGTCGCAGACGCGCGCGCCCGCCCCCGCGAGGGCCTCGGCCTTGGCCCGGGTGCGGTTGTAGACCGCCACCCTGTCGCCGCGCCCGAGCGCCGCCCGCGCCATGCCCGCGCCCAGCATCCCCACCCCCAAGAACGCGACTGTCGCCATGGCCCGAGTCTACCACCGGCCCGCCCGAGGTATGCTCCCGTCGATGACCGAGCCGGGTCGACCTCGCCGCGTGTGGACGGTGTTCGCGAGCTTCGCCCTCGCCGTCGTCGCGATCTTCGCGGGGAACGTCGCGCTCCTCGCGGTGGCGACGGTCGCGCGCGGCAAGTCGGTCGACGCGGGGACGGAGGCGTTCGTCACCTCGCTCACCGGCATCTCGCTCTCGGCGACGGTCACTGTGCTCGCGCTGTCCGTCGTCGCCGTCGCCGCCGCGGTGGCCTCGCGAGAGCGCGTCGCCGCGCGCCTGCGCCTCGGGCCCGGGAGCCTGCCCGTCCCCGCGATCGCCACCGCGTCGATGGCGTCGCTCGGCGCGAGCGTCGCCTACAGCATGGGCTGCGACCTCGCGGGCCTGCGCGACACGGGCGTCCTCGCCGAGGTCACCCGGGCGGTGCTCACCGCGCCGACGCTGAGCTTCGGCCTCGCGCTGCTCGCGCTCGCGCTCGGCCCCGCGCTCGGCGAGGAGCTCTTCTTCCGAGGTCACGCCCAGCCGCGGCTCGAGGCGCGGTGGGGGCGCTGGATCGCGGTCGGCACGACCTCGCTCCTCTTCGCGATCCTCCACCTCGACCCCAAGCAGGGCGCGTTCGCGTTCGTCGCCGGCCTGTGGCTCGGCTACGTCGCGTCGCGGGCGGGGAGCACCCGTCCGGGCATGGTCGTCCACGGCGTGAACAACCTCGGGAGCCTCCTCCTCGCGCGCTTCGGGCTCGCACCCGAGTCGACGGCGGGCAAGGCGGGGATGTTCGGGGCGGCGCTCGTCGTCGCCGCGGTCGGCGTCGCCCTCACCGTCGCTCAGGCGCGGCGCGCCCACTCGAGCAAGGTGGCGTAGTCGCAACTGCGTGCATCCTGCAAGTAACCGGGCAAGATCCCGAGGACCTCGAAGCCGGCGCGGAGCTGGCCGCCGAGCACCCGATCGCGGATCCGACCGTGGGTGACGTCGAGCACGTATTGCTCCGGTGTCAGGCGGTCGCGGTACGCGAAGTAGGAGTAGAGCCGCCCTCCCGCGACGACGCGCGCGAAGCCGCCCGCCCGGCACAGGTCGAAGAGCGCGCGGTACGCGGCCGGCCCGAGCCCGAGGCCCCACGCCGCGCGCCCGACGTACACGTCGGCGAGGTAGAGCGCGTCGCCCCCCGGGTCGTGGGTGTCGAACGTGCCGTCGGCGGTGGCCTCGTACCAGGTGTGGGGGCCGAGGACGTGGGCGCTCGGCAACGCGAGCGTCGCCAGCGCGCCGACGAGCGCGCCCGCGGGCAGGTCGCGGGCCGGCTCCTCGAGCTCCAGGACGAGCTGCCCTTCGGGGAACCGCGCCTGGTGGAGCGCGATCTGCTTCGCGTCGAACACGACACCCTCTTCGACCAGATCGGGATAGGCCTCGC
>JAEUKG010001270.1 GCA_016794325.1 Myxococcales bacterium
TGAACCACTCGGGCGACACCAGGTCGACCTCGGGGGGGATGAGGCCGCCCTTGATCGACTCCATCATCTTGAACGCGTTGGCGCGGCCGTAGCCGAAGCGCTGGTCGAAGCCGGGCTGCGACCAGTAGAACGTGCCCGAGACGTCCTTGTTCGCGTCGCGCGACTCGAGGACGTCGACGTCGTCGGCGTTCATCCGGAAGATCTGGATGACCTCCTCGGCGGTGAGCTCGGGGGTGAGGCCCGCCTGGCGGCCCATCGAATACACGAGGCCGGCGATGCCCGAGGCGCGGCCGGTCGCCTCCGAGGAGCAGCTCGTGCCGCTGATCGAGAGCTGGAGGTGGGCGCCGTAGTTCGAGCACGTGTCGAACGCGAGGAACGACGTCGAGGTCGTGGGGTTCGACCCGTTGTAGCGGACGGTGTGGACCGTCATCGTGTGGTTGGCGACGGCCGGGAAGTTGGTGTGGCGCGAGTTCTCGTCGGCCATGCTCGCGACGACGGTGACGCCCTTCTTGTAGGCGTAGTCGATCGCGGCCTTCGAGAACGCGGTCTGGTTGATGGTGCCGAGCGCCTCCTGCACGACCTTGCAGCCGATGTCGGTCGCGTACACGGTCGCCTTCGCGAAGTCGTTCGAGTCGGCGATGAAGCTGTCGCCCACGCGCAGGGGGATGAAGCGGCAGTTCGGGCACACGCCGATGTCGTCGATCCCGTTGTTGCCCTCGGCGGCGGAGTCCTTCGCCTCGCCGGTGCCGTGGCCGTAGCGCGTGTCGTCGTACGGGTCGTTGTCGTTCTTGAAGAAGTCCCAGCCCGAGATGTCGTCGGTGTACCCGTTCGCGTCGTCGTCGACGCCGTCGGAGAACATCTCGATGAGGTCACCCGCGTCGATGACGCAGTTGCGGTTCTTGTCGCCCTTCAGGCGATCGTTCGCGCTGAGCTCGGTGCGCTCGCCGTCCTTGAAGCACTTCTCGCCGGCGACGGTGCCGGTGAAGCGCGGATCGTCTTTGTAGTCCGCGACGTTGAAGACGCCGTCGCCGTTGCAGTCGTAGCCGTCGAGCGCCCCCGCGCCGCCGCACGCGCTGCCGTCGGCCTTCTTCGGCCGCTTCTCGCCCTTGAGCTCCGCGGCGTTCAAGGCGGCCTTGTTGAGGAGGTCGGCCTGCTCCCAGTGGATGCCGCTGTCGATGACGCAGATCTTCACGTCGTCGCGGCCGATCGTGTGGGTCCACGCGCGGTCGATGCTCATGCCCGAAGCGCCGAGCGTCTTGTCGGCCGACGTGTACGGCCCGGTGCCCGGCGCCTGGGTCGGGAGGAAGCTCGCGTAGTTCCACCGGGCCTTGTAGTCGTTCGCCCAGTTGGCCTGGTCGCGCATGTCGGCGCCTGGCGGGGGCGGCCAGCCGGCGCGAGCGGACGACGCGACGAGCACGGCGACGGCGAGGGCGAGGAGGCAGGCGAAGGCGGGGCTCGGGCGCTTCATTGCCGCGAGGTTCTAGCAAAAACCACCCCCCGGCGCGCCGCCCAAATCGACAGAAAACCACGAAAAATGAGGTCAGCAGAGCCACGCGGGCGCGGCCCTGCCGTGCGGTCGACGGTCGCCGTCAGTACTCGCCGAAGAGGTCCTGGATCCGGGCCTCGAGGGCCTGGGCGATCTTGTAGAGCGACGAGATGCTGGCGCTCGACTCGGCGCGCTCGATCTGAGAGAGGAGCGACACGCTGAGGTTCGTCCTCCGCGACATCTGCTTCAGGGTGAGGTCCTTCTCCTTGCGCAGGTTGCGGATGGTGTCGCCGATGACCTTGTGGAGCTGCTCCTCGGGCGTCCGCGCGAGCCCCTTCTTCCGCATCACGTTGTCGAGCGCCTCGCGGAACTCCTCGACGTTGAACGGCTTCTTCAGGTAGCGCACGGCCTCGTGCTTCATCGACTCCTGGGCGCTCTCGACCGTCGGATACCCGGTGAAGATGATGACCGCGACGTCGCTGTCGATCTTGCGGATGCGCTTGAGCGCCTCGAGGCCGTCCATCTTCGGCATCATCAGGTCGAGGACGATGAGGTGGTAGCCGCCGTTCTTCACCTCCTCTTCGACCGTCGTCGGGTCGCTGAGCGTCTTGACGGCGTAGCCGTCGCGCTCGAGCAGCGTCTGCATGTAGTCGCAGATGGCGCGATCGTCGTCGACGATGAGGATCTTCACGGCCGGGGTCGGCGGCTGGGAGGTCATACGTTTCTCCGTCGGTTCGAGCGAAGAGGAGGAGGAGGAGGGGTGGCCGATTTCCATCGAGAGCGGACTTTGCACGAAGCGCGCCGCCCACCAAGTTCCAGTGGAGCTTGACGCAAATCCGTTGTCAGTGGAAGCAGCTTTTCTGAGACCCAAGTGAAATCCAACCTTTGTGGTCGATTCCACCTGGACTGCAGTTCTCCGGCATCCTCGGTGCGTGGAGCCGAGAGAGGTACAGGGACATTGGATCCACCCTGCCGCGCAGCGGCCGATCGCCCCGATCGGGGGGCGTGAGGACGGCGCGGCGGAGCGCGTTTTGGGGGCCCCTGCTCGGAAACAGTTGACGCGGACGGGTGGAGTCTGGAAAAAGAGCGCACCTTACTTGCTGGAGGACACGTCTTCCGGCTTCGGGGCGTAGCGCAGCCTGGTAGCGCACCTGGTTCGGGACCAGGGAGTCGGAGGTTCAAATCCTCTCGCCCCGACTGTTTCACTTCGCGGCGGCGGCGCGTCCGAAGCTCGCCGCGAGCTCGCCGCGCAGCGCCGCGACGAGCGAGAGCGGGGGCTCTTCGCCTGCTGCCTGCGCGCGGTCGAGCTCCGCCAGCAGCGCGCGCGCGCGCCGGACGACGGCGAGGCGCGGCTCCAGCGGGCCGCCGCTCTGCGCGTGCGTCGCGTGCAGAGTGCACACGAACGCGCGGCACGCGGCCGGGCGCTCGTCGTAGAGGGTGCAGGCGCGGTCGTCGGGCGACGGCGACAGCGCCGCGCACGGCTGCTCGAGGGCGCCCGCGCCGACGACGCGGAGGCCGCGGCGCCGCAGCGGCTCCGCCTCGTCCGGCGCGAGCGGGACTCGCCCGAAGAGGGCGCCGTCGCAGCACAGGCCGCAGGCGCGACAGAGCGCGGCGAGATCGTCCTCGCGCGAGGGGCGCGCCGCCGTCAATGCCCGAGCGCTTTGCGGCACTCGGCCACGCCGGTGGGGCCGTCGACGGATCGGGTGATCGGCTGGCAGCAGGGCCGCTTGTCGTCACCGTCGCTCAAGACGGCGCAGCGTCCGTTGTAGAAGCACGCCGGGTTGCAGTCCTTGGACGGGGCAGCCTTCGCCGCAGTCGCGGTCGCCGTCGCGAGCGCCGTGGCCGTCGCGCCGCTCGGTGTCGTCGCGGTCGCGGCGGCCGTCGTCGCGGCGGCGGTCGCGGTCGCGGTCGCGGTGGCGGTCGCGGTCGCGGCGGTCGCGCCAGCGCCCGGGGACGCAGCGGCGGTCGCGGTCGTTGCGGTCGCTCTGCGCTCACCGCCGTCGCCGTCGTCCTTCCCGGGCAGCAGCCGATCGCAGCCGAGCGCGACCAGGGGGAGGAGGAAGGCGAGACCCAGGAGGATGGGAGCCCGAAGCCGGCGGGGGGATCGTCCGTGCAAAGTCTGCTGCATGTAGCCCATGCGCCCGGCATATGTCATGCCGGGAGCGCGGCGCGGCTCGACGCGGAGCCGATCGAGGCGTAAGGTGAGCTTAGGCATACGGGCGTCTCGCCCGTGTCGCTCCCCCCGATTTCATCGTCGCTGGCGCCCCTTGGCCATCGAAGTCGTCGCCGCCACCACGAGGCGGTGACTTTTCTGCTCGCCGTCGGCCTCTGGGCGGTGAATCGATGATCGCCGCGCCCCCCAGGCGCGGCGTGTTGCTCGTCCCGGGTGAAGCTGCCGACCTAGACGGGCTCGACCGGGGACACATGACCGAAAAACGCGAAGACACGCTGCGGATCACGAACCAGTTCCGCAAGAAGGGCGGCATGGTCTACGACCTGCGAGGCGACGGCACGCGCCTCACGCTCGTCGTCAGCCCACGCACGAGCTCGGACGATCTCGGCGACTGGCACATCGAAGCCCGCGTCGGCGGCCAGACCGACGGGGTCACCGTCCAGCGCTGGGCCAAGACCCGCGTCGAGGCGCTGCAAGCGGTCGGGGTGGCGTGGGGCAACGCGGCGCTGCCGGCGTTCGACTGGGACGCGGTGCGCGTGGCGCTCGCAGCCGTGCGGGCCGTATGATCCCGACGAACGAGCTTCGGACGGCGATCCGCGAGGTCGAGGCCGAGATCACCGAGGCCGAGTCGGACCTCGCCAAGGTCATCGGCGCCCTCGCCTCGCTCCCCCGCGCCGAGAAGGTCCGCGTGAGCCAGGTCGTCGAGGAGGCCTTCGCGCGCCTCCGCACCGCGCACACGCGCCTCGACGATCTCGAGCGGCGCCTCGGGGAGGGCTCCCCGCCCGAGACGTGACGCGCGCCGCGGTGGCACGTTCCACCGCGATCGTGTCACCCAAGCGCGGTCTCGACGCGGCGCCTGCCCGTGCGCCCGCGCCCACGGGGTGGACGCGCAGGGACACACCCTAGGGCTTCGGCTCGCGCTCGCGATTCTTCGCGTCCTCTTTGGCCCGGGCGCCGGCCTCGCGGAGCACCGCGTCGAGCTTGCCCTGGATCTCGGCCGGCATCGGCGGCAGGTCCACGTCTTCGGCCGCGATCTTGTCGAGCTCCCGGAGCTGGGCTCGGGTGAGGCGCTCCGCGTCCACGCGGCGGACGCGGTCGAGCGCCACCGCCCGCGCGCGCGCGCGGCCGAGCGCCTCGCGGGCGATTCCGCCGAACAGCCAGGCCGCCGCCACGAGCTCCGCGACGAGGCTCGGCAGCGCCTCCGCCGTGCCCACGAAGACGCCGAACGCGACGGTGAGCCCCACCGTGAGCCACGCGATCGCGCGGCCGGCGAGGGGCAACACGAAGAAGAAGCGCACCACCCGGTCGGGGAACGTCATCCCCCACGCGAGCAAGAAGGCGCTCGCCAGCGGCCACGGCCCGAGGACGGCGCGCGGGGCGAGGGTCGGGAACGCGAGGCCTATTCCCGTCGTGATCAATCCCGTCGCGAGGCCGAGCCCGAACCACGACGCGACGAAGCGCCGGGAGCCCCAGCGCTCGGCGAGATCGCGCCCCAGCCACCAGAGGGACAAGCACGCGAACAGGAGCGACACGAGGGAGGGCTCGAAGAGCGGCCACGCGATCGCGCGGTGCAGCTCCCCGCGCCGCACCGCCGCCCCGTCGAGGGCGGCGCGGGCGAACACGGAGACGCCGAAGTGCGCCGCGATCGCGGCCCCGAAGGAGGCCGCCGCCGTCGGGACGACGACGAGGCCGACGCCCCGTCC
>JAEUKG010001277.1 GCA_016794325.1 Myxococcales bacterium
GCGGTCTCGGCAACGCCTCCCCCCGCCGAGACCGCGCTCTACTTTTTTGTCGGTCCGCGGTCGTCGAGCCCCCGCTCCGAAACGCGTGCTGGCGGGTCCTGCGGCGTGCGCCCGTGGAGGATCGGCGACACGCTCGTGCCTCTCGCGAAGATCGGCCGGCAGGTGCACCCGCCGCATGCGGGGCGGATGGGGCGCCGCAAAATTAGGCAGCATGCTGCCGTTTCTCCGACACCCCCTTGCTGGATGTAGGGCTACGTACGCCGCAGTGCGTGGTGAGCTAGCGGGTTGCGAGCCTCAACTGAGACGGAGGAGCGGATCACCGTTGTCTCAGGGGGTTCGACCAGGTGATCGCGAATACGGTGCGCGTAGAGCGGAACACCGCGAAATCCAACGTACTTCTCACCTACAGTGTAGTCGCAGTTTCTTGGGTGACTGAAGCGTTCCACCGTTACCGGAATCGCGATCCTTGGCCTGGCAGTTGCGATGGGGTGGGGCATGAGAACCCGCACGCTGCTGCTCTCGTTGCTCCTGGTCGCCGGTTGTGGAGCTTCGTCCGTCGAGTCGCAGGAGAGCCCCGCGGCGGCAGACGAGGGCGCGTCGCCGACGCAGGCTGCGGCGTTCGCTCGGCTGCAGGCCGAGACCAAGCAGACGTGGTCGATGCGCGCGCACGCGGTCCATCGCACGCCCGCCACGCTGTCGGGCCGCACGGAGGTGCTGCTGCAGGATCGCACCCGCGCGTTCGAGACCACCGTGGGCTTCCTCGAGCGCCACAAGGACCTCTTCGGGATGAAGAACGCGCGCGCCGAGCTCAAGCTCACCCGCGACCGCGCCGACCAGCTCGGCATGCACCACGTCCGCATGCAGCAGATGGTGAAGGGCGTGCCGGTGTGGCTCGGCGAGGTGCTCGCGCACTACGACCAAGCCGGCCGCATGGTCGAAATTTCGGCCATCTTCGTCCCTGAGCTCCACGACCTCGACGTGACGCCCACCCTCTCGCTGGACGACGCCGTCGCCTCCGCCAAGGCCGACTTCGTCGCCGCGAAGCCGGAGCTCGCCGGTGACGAGCTCGCGGTGGAGAAGGCCGAGCTGATGGTCTACGCGCCGGGCGACGCCCCCGCGCGCCTCGGCTGGCACTTCCGCCTCCGCGGGCTCGGCGAGCACCCTGCCCTCCAGGACACCATGGTGGACGCCAAGAACGGCGCCATCCTCAACAAGTTCGACAACCTGCAGCACGTCACCGCCACGGCGACGGGAGCGAGCGGGAAGTCCCGCACGATCGAGGTCACGCAGGCCGGCACCTACCAGATGATCGACGCGACCCGTCAGATCCGCACGTACGACGCCGCGAACGGGCAACCCCAAGGGCTCGGCACGCTCGTCACCTCCTCGACGCCGACGTCGTGGGATCAGCAAGCGACGCGCGGCAAGGGCGTGGCCGTCGACGCGCACTTCAACGCCGGCGTCGTCTACGACTTCTACAAGAAGGTGCTCGGGCGGTCGGCGCTCGACGGCAAGGGCACGGCGATGCTCTCGACCGTCCACTACGGCCAGGGAATGGACAACGCCTTCTGGGACGGCACCCGCATGGCGTACGGCGACGGCGCGCAGGTCTTCAAGCCCCTCGCCATCAGCCTCGACGTCGTCGCGCACGAGTTCACCCACGGCGTGACCGAAAACGAGTCGGGCCTCGTCTACCAGACCCAGTCCGGCGCCCTCAACGAGTCGGTCTCCGACGTCTTCGGCGCCATCATCGAGCACTACCTCAGCCCCGACGACGCGAAGAACATGGTGATGGGCGAGGACATCGGCATCCAGGGCCCCCTCCGCGACATGAAGAACCCGGCGGCCGGCGGCCAGCCCGCGCACATGAGCAAGTTCGTGCGGACGACGCAGGACAACGGCGGCGTCCACACCAACTCGGGCATCCCGAACAACGCCTTCTACCTCATGACCCTGAGCGGGACGAACCCCACGAGCCAGGTGAAGGTGCCGTTCGGCCTCGGCTGGGACAAGTCCACCAAGCTCTGGTACCGCACCAACACCGAGCTCCTCACCTCGGGCAGCGATTTCGCCGCCATCGCCGCGGCGACGATGCGCGCGGCGAAGGATCTCTCGCTCACGCAGAACGAGCAGAACATCGTCGAGTGCGCGTGGATCGCCACGGGCGTCACCCCTGGCACCTGCAAGTCGATCACGAACCCGCAGTCGCAGGACCCGACGCCCTCCACGCCCGAGCCGGGGTCGAGCAGCGGCTCGAGCTCGGGGTCGTCCGGCCGAGTGCCCTCCTCGGACGAAGGCAACAACAGCAACGGTGATGGCACCGACAGCACCGAGGAGGAAGGGACCACGCGGCCGAGCCAGCGCCCGAACTTCGCGCAGACCAACAGCGGCTGCTCTGCCGCTCCGGGCGCCGGAGGTGCAGGCCTGCTGCTCCCGATGGCGGCGGCGGTCCTGGGCCTCGTCGTTTCGCGGCGTCGGCGCACGCGGTAGTTGGTCACGCACGCCACGCGGCCCTAGACCTCTCGAAACCGGGCAGCATGCTGCCCTTCTCGAGGCCGGGCACCCCTCCCGAAATTCGGCAGCATGCTGCCTTTTCTCGAGGCGCGGCACCCCTCCCGAAATTCGGCAGCATGCTGCCTTTTCTCGAGGCGGGGCACCCCTCCCGAAATTCGGCAGCATGCTGCCTTCTCTCGAGGCGGGGCACCCCTCCCGAAATTCGGCAGCATGCTGCCCTTTCTCGAGGCGCGGCACCCCTCCCGAAAATGGGCAGCATGCTGCCCATTTTCGAGCCCTCGTGGTCGTCCCCCGCTAGGGTCCCGGCAGCGGCCCGAGCTCGGCGACGACCTCGGGGCTCGCGGCACCCCGGTTGCCCGCCATGTCGTACGGGCGCACCGCGTACCGGTATCGCTCGCCGACGACGACTCGCACGTCCTCGTACCGCGTCGACGCAGCACGCACGCTCGCGTGGTGCACGAGCGGCCCCTCCCCCTCCGCGCGCAACACCTGGTAGCCGTACATCGCGTCGCCGTCGGTGGCCGCGCGCCAGGTGAGCCGCACCGTCCCCCCGCGCGCCTCCGCGCGAAGCCCCGGCCCGTCCTTCGGCCACTCCGGAGGCACGCGGTCGTCGCTCCTCGGCGCCTGCCCGAGCTTCTTCGGCCAAAGCGTGCAATCTACACGCTTGAAGCTCTCGTCGAGCGCCTTGCAAACGTTGCCGTAGAGGCAGCGGACCACGCGGTCTTCCTCGCCTCGCGACCACTTGGCCGGCAAGTCGGGATCGGCGAGGAGAGCGCGCGCCATCCCGACGAGGTCGCCCTTGCCGCTGCGGACGACCTCCTCGGCGAACGCCATCGAGGAGATCTTCCCCGCGGCGACCACCGGCGTCGTGAGCCCCGCCGCGCGGAGCTTCGACCGCACCGCCGCCGGGATGTAGAGGTTCGCGCCCTCGGGGTATTGGGCGCCGGGCATGCAGCGATCGCCGGAGTAGCCCGTGTACGGATAGAGCGGCTCGCCTTCGATGGGGCGCGCGTCCTCGAACTTGCCGCCCGCGGAGAGCGAGACGTAGTCCGCGCCCCCGCGGGCGAGTCGCAGCGCGATGAGCTCGGCGTCGGGCGTCGAGTAGCCGTTCCGCACGCACTCGTCGCCGACGAAGCGGACGCCGACGGGGAACCCCGCGCCGACCTCGCCGCGCACCCGCGCGAGGACGCGCAGCGGGAGGCGCAGGCGGTTCTCGAGGGAGCCGCCATAGTCGTCCTTGCGGGCGTTGAGCCGCGAGAGGAACGACGAGAGCGTGTACGCGTGGGCCATGTGCAGCTCCACCCCGTCGAAGCCGCAGGCTCTCGCGCGCAGGGCCGCGAGACCGTAGGCCTCGACCACCGCGTCGATGTCCTCGAGCGACAGGGTGTCGACCGTTTGGCGCCACCCCGACCGCGCGATCTTCAGGAAGTGGATGATCTGAGGGACGACGCGACCCGGCCCCGCGTCGTGGCAGGCAGCGGCGAGATCGCGCAGGCCGGGCGCGAACTCGTCGGACGAGATGCGCAGGAGCGGCCCGCTCTTGGAGCGGTGCACCGCCATCGCCTCGACCACCACGAGCCCCACGCCTCCGGCGGCGAAGCGCGCGTAGCGCGCGCGGACGTCCGCGTTCACGAGGCCGTCCTCCCCCGAAAGGCGAGTGACCATCGCCGGCAGGACCAGCCGATTGGGGAGCGTCATCCCGCCGACGGCGACGGGCTCGAAGAGGATGCTCACGGGCCCTCGCTCGCCGCGAACGCTCCTCCGATGATGAGCTTCTGGATCTCGGTCGTCCCCTCGTAGATGCGGAGCGGGCGGATCTCGCGGTAGAGCTGCTCGACCGCGGAGCCGAGCGTGACGCCGAGCCCGCCGTGGAGCTGCACCGCGGCGTCGATGACGCGCTGGGCGGCCTCGGTGGCGAACATCTTGGCCATGGCGACCTCGGTGCTCGCGCGCTCCCCGCGGTCCTTGAGGAACGCCGCCCGATAGACGAGCAGCCGCGACGCGTCGAGGTCCGTCGCCATCTCCGCGAGGCGCGCTTGGGTGAGCTGCTGGTCGACGAGGCGCTTGCCGAAGAGGACGCGCTCGCGGACGCGGCGGAGGGTCTCGTCGAGCGCGCGCCGCGCCATGCCGCAGGCGGCGGCGCCGACCGACGTGCGGAACACGTCGAGCGTCCCCAGCGCAAGGCGCATCCCCTGCCCCACCTCGCCCACGAGCTCGGCCTCGCACCACTTCATGTGGAGGCGCCCGAGCGGGTGGTCCACGCTCATCGGCACCTTCTCGATCGTGAGGCCGGGGGCGCTCGCCGCCACGAGGAAGGCGCTGATGCCCTTCTTTCCGAGCGACGGGTCGGCGTTCGCGAACACGAGGTAGTGGTGGGCGATGCCGGCGTTCGAGATGAAGACCTTCTCGCCGTCGATGCGCCAGCGATCGCCGTCGCGCGCGGCGACGCTCTTCATCGCGGCGACGTCGGTGCCCGCCTCGGGCTCGGTGAGCGCGAACGCGCACACGCGCGCGCCGCTCTTCACCTCCGCCAGGATCTCGTCGCGCCTCGCGAACCCCGACGCCTGCCCGATCGCCCAGGATCCGAGCCCCTGGACGGCGAAGATCGAGTCCGCCATCGGCGACACGTAGCCGAGCGCCTCCCTCGCCACGCAGAGCGCGCGCACCTGGGGGTCGACCACGAGCGCGAACGCGTCGGCGCGCACGAGCCGCTCGACGAGGCGAGCGGCGTCGTGGTCATCGATGCGGATGCCCTCGAGATCGCCCGCGAGCTTGCGCGACAGGGCCCGATGGGCATCGTCGAGGAACGCCGGCATCGCGTCGGCGAAGACCGGGATCGTGGTGGGCGAGCTCACGGCTTGTCCTGGAACGGGCCCGAGGCCCCCTGGAAGACGATGGGCTTCTTCGCGCTCCACGCGTCGTAGGCGGTGCGGAAGTCGGGGTGCGCCATGCAGATCGCCTGCGCTTGGGCCTCGGCCTCGATCGCCTGGTCGAGGGTCATGGTGGCCTCCGACTCGAGCATCTGCTTCGTCATCGCGTGGGCGAACGCCGGCCCTGACGCGAGGCGCGCCGCGAGCGCGCGCGCGGTGGAGACGCAGGCCTCGGGCGCCGTCACCTTGTGGACGAGGCCGATCGCGTGGGCCTCGGCCGCGCCGATGACGTCGCCGAGGAAGAGGAGCTCGGTCGCCTTCGCGAGCCCGATCGTCCGCGGCAAGAGGTACGCGGCGCCCATGTCCGCGCCGCACAGCCCGACCTTGGGGAAGAGGAACCCGAACTTCGCCTTCTCGCTCGCGACGCGGAAGTCGCACGCGAGGGCGATGACGGCGCCCGCGCCGACCGCGACCCCGTTGACCGCAGCGACCACCGGGCGGCGCAGCGCGCGGATGTTGCGGATGAGCGCGCCCGTCACCCGGGTGAAGGCGAGCAGGCCCCGCATGTCGCGCGCGAAGAGCTCTCCGATGATGTCCTCCACGTCCCCGCCCGAGCAGAAGCCGCGCCCCTCGCCGGTGATCATCACCGCGCGGACGGCGGCGTCGCCGTCGAGGGTGGCGAACGCGTCGCGGAGCTCTTCGTACACCGCGAACGTGAGCGAGTTGAGCCGGTCGGGCCGGTCGAGGGTGATGGTCGCGACCCCGTTCGGGTCGAGCTCGTAGCGGAACGTCTTCGGCGACAGGGGCATGGATGTCCTCGTAGGGCTCAGGCCCGGCGGGGCCGGTCGAGCGAGTCTCGGAGCTTGCCGAGCAGGCGACGCAGCTCGCGCCGCTCGGCGACGTCGAGGCCCGACAGGAGCTCGCTCACGAGCTTCGCGTGGGCCGGCAGGAGCTCCTCGGCGAGCCGCTGCCCTTTCGGTGTAAGATACACGCGAGACAGGCGCCGATCGGAGGGGTCCGGGCGCCGCACCACCACCCCGTCGCGCTCGGCGCGATCGACGAGCCCGGTGAGGTTGCCCGCGGTCACGAGCATCCGCCTCGACAGCCCCGCGAGCGTCTGGCCGTCCTCGCGCAGGAGGTTGGCCAGGAGATCGAACCGCGGCAACGTGGACGCGTCGCCGATGCGCCGACGGATCTCGCCGAGCATGAGGTTCTTGCTCTCGAGGAGCCGCACCCAGAGGCTGAGGTCGAGGTTGGGTGCGCGCCGCGGCTCCTCGCCGCGACGCGCCGTCCCTGACGCGGCCCTCATGCGCGCGGGAGAATGGCCACGCCCTCGATCTCGACGAGCGCGTCGGGCTCGAGCAGGCCCGCGACCTTGACCAGGCTCATCGCCGGGTAGTGCTTGCCCATCCGCGCGCGCCAGCCCTCGCCGATCGCCCGCGTCGCGTCGCGGTACTTGTCGAGGTCGGTGACGAACGCGAGGAGCTTGACGATGTGCTCCGTGCCCCCGCCCGCCTCGCGCACGATCGCGATGACGTTGTCGAGCGTCTGCAGGAACTGCGTGGCGAAGTCCGGGCTCACGATGCGCGCGTCCTTGTCCCACGCGATCTGCCCGGCGATGTAGAGGGTGCGGCCCTCGGCGATGACGCCGTTGGAGTAGCCGCGGGGCTTGGGGAAATTCGGGGGGTGCACGAAGACCATGGCGCCGAACCTTTACATGTAAAGGTTCGCCCGCGCAACCGGCGGCGGAGCGCCCGCGCAGCCGGCGGCGGAGCGCCCGCGCAATCGGCGGCGGAGCGCCCGCGCAACCGCGCGGCGGCGCGCCCGCGCAGCCGACGGCGGAGCGCCCGCGCAACCGGCGGC
>JAEUKG010001285.1 GCA_016794325.1 Myxococcales bacterium
GATCGGCATGAGTCATCGTCAGGCGCTCGCGCTCGCGGGCGGAATCGTCGTGTTTACGAGCGCTTGCGGCCACGCGGAGGCTCCCCACCCGGGCCTGGAGGCGGCCGCCGTCTCCGTCACCGTCGCGAGGGCGCACGAGGAGGCGCTGCCCAACCTCTACCACGCGAGCGGGACCGTCCGCGGTCGGACCACCACCACCGTGACGAGCAAGACGATGGGGTACGTCCGAGCGATCCACGTCCACTCGGGCGACCGCGTGAAGGCCGGCGACAAGCTCGTCGACCTCGAGGCGAACGACGTGCGGGCGAGCGTCGCCCGCGCGCGCGGGGCGCTCGGCCAAGCTCAGGAGGCCAAGCTCGAGGCCGAGGGCGCGCTCGTCGCCGCCCGCGCCGCGTCGCGCCTGGCGAAGACGTCGTACGATCGGGCGGTCGTTCTCCTCGCCGACAAGGCGATCCCGCCCGCGCAGTTCGACGAAGCCGAGGCGCGATGGCACGGCGCGCGCGCCCAGGAGCAGATGGCCGAGGCGCGCGTGCGCACGGTCTCGTCGACGATCGAGCAGGCGCAGGCGGGGCTCGGCGAGGCGAGCGCGACGCTCGGCTACGCGGGCATCACCGCCCCGTTCGCGGGCCGCATCCTCGAGCGGCGCGTGGAGCCGGGCGCCCTCGCCGCCCCCGGGACGCCCCTCCTCGTGCTCGCCGACGAGACGGGCCTCCGCGTCGAGGCCTCCGTCGAAGAGTCGCGCGCCGGTGACGTGAAGCTCGGCGACGACGTCGACGTCACCCTCGGCTCGGCAAAGCCGGTCCGCGCGAAGGTCGGCGAGATCGTCCCCGACATCGACGTCGGATCACGGGCCTTCCTCGTGAAGATCGACCTGCCGCCGGAGGCCGGCGCGATCCGCACGGGCTCCTTCGCCAGGGTCGCGTTCCGCGTCGGCAGCGCGCCGAGGCTGGTCGTACCCACCTCGGCGATCTCGTCCCTCGGCGCGCTCGACCGGGTCTTCGTCGTCGAGGGCGAGCGCGCGCGCTTGCGGATGATCACCCGCGGCGAGGCGTCCGGCCCGTTCACCGAGGTCCTCACCGGCCTCGCGTCCGGTGAGGAGGTCGTCGCGACGCCCGACGCGAGCCTCCGCGACGGCGCGAAGGTCGCCCGGTCGGGCGCGGAGCCGGCGAAATGAGCTCCCCCAAGAAGCTCCGCGCCGCGGGCAAGCTCGCCAAGGCGTTCATCCACTCGAAGCTCACGCCGCTCCTCCTCGTCGCGTCGGTCGTGCTCGGCGCGTTCGCGGTGTGGAAGCTCCCCCGCGAGGAGGAGCCGCAGATCGTCGTGCCGATGGCCGACGTGTTCGTGCGGCTGCCCGGGGCGTCGGCCAAGGAGGTGGAGGAGCGCGTCACGAAGCCGCTCGAGCGCTTCCTCCGGGAGATCCCCGGCGTCGAGTACCTCTACTCCACGTCGAGCCCCGGGCAGGCCGCGGTGATCGTGCGCTTCAAGGTCGGCGAGGACGAGGAGCGCGCGATGGTGCGCCTTCACGACAAGCTCGCCGCCCACCAGGATCTGGTCCCTGCGGGCGCGAGCGCGCCGCTCGTGAAGCCGCGGTCGATCGACGACGTGCCGGTGCTCTCTGTGACGCTCTACAGCCAGCGCTACTCCGGCTACGAGCTCCGCCGGGTGGCGTCGGAGCTCGAGCACCAGGTGAAGGAGGTCGGCGGCGTCAGCGAGGTCACCCTCACCGGCGGCGAGCGTCGCCAGGTGCGCGTGCTCCTCGATCCGGAGCGCCTCGCGTCCCGTCAGCTCTCGGCGACCGCGGTCGAGGGCGCCATCCAGGCGGCGAACACCCGGCTGCCGGCGGGCGCGGTGGCCCGCGGCAACCGCGAGGTCCTCCTCGAGACCGGGACCGTCCTCACGTCGGCTCGCGACGTCGGCGACGTCGTCGTCGGGGTCTCGGCGGGCCGCCCCGTCCACCTCCGAGACGTCGCCGCCGTCGTCGACGGACCGGAGGAGCCCTCGACCT
>JAEUKG010001290.1 GCA_016794325.1 Myxococcales bacterium
CGGTCGAGGGCAAGAGCTACCGCCTCCGTCAGGCCGAGGACCGCGCTCGCGACCCAAAGCAGAAACCTGCCGCGCCGAAGCCGAAGAAGCGCTGACCGACCTCAGGTCCAAATTTCCGCGCTTCGAGGCGAGCGACAACACCCCTCCACGACCGACCGCGATCTCGAGTGGAACGGCGTGGTCTCGGCCGCCGGGCCCGGCGACGCGCCCGTCGGGACTGCGTGCACTCTGCAAGCGAAGGTGACGCGCACCTCGGGCGTCGTCCCCCTGAGCTGCGTGGCCACCCTCCGCTGCGGCCACCACTCCACCATCGAGCAGGCGACGATGACGTCGTGCAGCCTCGAGGAGATCTCGGAGCCCTTCGTTCGCTACCGCTACGAGATGCGCGGGGTCATGCGCAACGAGGCCGAGCAGACCGGCCGCATGGTCATCGACACGCGGGCGGGCCTCGTGCGCTTCAAGGGCGGCGAGGGGCACGACATCACGGTCAAGGTCGAGCGGGCGAGCCACCCCGTCGACCAGGCGCGCTTCCTCGACCAGCAGCGCTTCGAGCGCCCGCTCGAGCGCCGGGGCAAGATCACCGTCGCGAGCGGCGAGCCGCCGGCGGCGCTCGGCAGCGAGTGCGTGGTCTCCGTCGCCCCCCACGCGCAGGGCGCGAGCAACTGCGCGGTGGCGATGAGCTGCGGCGGCAAGGTGATCTACAAGAACGACGCCGCGACGTGCAGCGTGTGCAACGGCTTCCCGGAGGCGCTCGCGGACACCACCGACGCCGCCGTCGACGGGACGCCGCGGCTCGCGTGGACGCGTGGCGCGCAGGTCGTCGTCGGCGACGACGGCGCGCACGCGGCGTACGAGCTCAAGGTGACGATGAAGGAGGATCCGATCGACGGAGCGTTCGCGACCGGGGTCTGCGACCGGAGTGAGTGAAGCGGCGCGACTACTCGGCGTCGCCGCCGTTGGCGGCGCGGCGCGCCCACGCGGGCAGCTCGTGGGCCATGCGCAGCCGCTTGGCCTCGAGGTAGCCCGCCGAGTGCTGGTTCGGCCGGATGTGCACCGGCTCCCGCGCCTCGATGGTGACGCCGAGCGCCTCGAGCGCGCTCACCTTCGCCGGGTTGTTGGTGAGGAGCACGATGCTCCGCACGCCGAAGTGCGCGAGCATGTCGTGCGCCGCGTGGTACTCGCGCGCGTCGTCGGGCAAGCCGAGGAGGCGGTTCGCGTCGACGGTGTCGTGGCCGTCGGCCTGGAGCGCGTAGGCCCGGATCTTGTTCGGCAGGCCGATGCCGCGGCCCTCCTGGCGGAGGTACAGGATGGCGCCGGAGCCGCGGCGCACGATCTCGGCCTGCGCCGCCTCGAGCTGCTCCTTGCAGTCGCACTTCAGCGACCCGAAGACCTCGCTCGTCATGCACTCGGAGTGGACCCGGACCGGCACCCGGTGAGCGTCGACGATGTCGCCGTGCACCAGCGCGACGTGCTCCTTCGGCTCCCCGTCCTCCCCCGGCGACCGAAACACGTGGGTCTCGAACGTGCCGAACTTGGTCGGGATTTCGGCGGACGCGAGCCAGACCGCTTGAGGCCGGATCACCCGAGAGGGGACGTGCATCTCAGTTTCTCCTAATGACTTTCGGTAGTTGGCGATCTCTGGGCGCGTTGCCGGGAGAGGGGTTGGACCGCGTTCTCGTCACTTTAAGCCTGCACCGACCCCCGGGCAAGCCGCCCCCCTGGAAACGAGGGGCTCCACTTTTTCCATCGAATCGCCCATCGTGCAAGGTCCTTGGCGGCACCTCTTCCGCGCATCGTCAAACAGCTGGGCTGGGTGTCGTTCTTCACGGACGTCGCCAGCGACATGATCTACCCCCTGCTCCCGGCCTTCCTCCGGACGATCGGGGGTGGGCCCGAGGCGCTCGGGCTGATGGAGGGC
>JAEUKG010001294.1 GCA_016794325.1 Myxococcales bacterium
ACGTCCCCGCGTCGTCGAGACGGACGTCGGCGCCCGCGTCCGTGGACGGAGCGCCATCGGCGGCCGCGTCGGGCGCGACCCCGCCGTCGCCGGGCGTGAGCTCGCACTCGCTGTCGCTGCAAGTCGTCTCGATCGGTCGGCACCGACCGCCGAAACACGTCGACTCGGGGTCGCAGCTCACGCCGACGCACTCGAGGTCGAGCCGGATCGTCATCTTGAGCGGCTGGTTCTTCGCGAACGCCACCCGCCGTCGCGCCAAGATGCAGTCTTTGGGGTCGGCGCCGCACGCCGCCGGGGACTTACCCTTGGCGAGCGCCATCGCCACCTCGACGAGCACGTCGCCGTCGCGCCCGCTCGGCACCAACGTGAAGCTCCCGAGGTTCTCGCCGGGGCACCCGACGACGTTCGCGCGCGGCTCTCCGAGCCCGGCGCCGGCTGCCCGCGGCCCGGGGCTGCCCACGAAGATGTCGGTGCGTTTGTCGGCGGCGCTCCCGCCGGCGTCGCAGACCCCGGCCCCGGCGCGCAGCGTCACCGAGACTTGCGTGGGCTCCTTGCAGCCGGAAGGCATCGCGACGAGCGCCGCGGTGACGGCGCCGGCGCCGACCGCGGCGAACCCCGCCCGCCGTAGCATCTCAGGGCCGCTCGACCGGGAGGCCGTCCGCTTCCCAACCCAGCATGCCGCCCTCGAGGAACGCGACGGGGACGCCCTGTTCGGTGAGCTTGGCGGCGAGGTCCTTCGTCTTGTCGCCGGAGCGGCAGTACACGACCGGCTGCCCTCCCAGCATGTAGAGCTCCGCGAGCCGGCCCTCGATCTCCTCCATGGGGATGTTCTTCGCCGACGGGAGGTGCGCCCGCCCGTAGGCAGCCGCGTCGCGCGTGTCGACCGGAACGACCGCCGCCTTCGCGATGAGCTGCGCGAGCTCGACCGGCTTGAGCGCGCCCGCCTGCCGCGGCAAGAACGGCTCGACCATCGCCCGCATCCCCTTGCGGTCGATCGCGCCGACCTGGGCGTCGGCGAGGCGCTGCTCCGCGAACAGCATGAACGTCGGCACCGACTGGATGCGGAGCTGCTTGGCGAGGAACGCGGATTTGTCGATGTCGACCTTGACGACCTTGACCTTGCCCTGCACTTCCTTCGCGAAGGCCTCGACCTCGGGCGCGATCGTCTTGCAGGGCTGGCACCACTCCGCGGTGAACTCGACCATCACCGGGATCTCGCTGCGCAACACCTGGGCTTCGAAGTCCCGCTCGGTGACGTAGGGAACCGAGCCCCCAGCGCCGCCCTTGCCGCCGTTGCCGCCGCCCAAACCACCGCCGCCACGCATGCCGCCACCGAGGCCGCCCAGGATGCTCATCGGGCGCCAATGTAAGTCTCGCGCCCCCCTTTGCCAAGCGCGCCGTCGCCGCTCTGCCCGGCGCGCGACCGGCCGGCGCGCGGCCGCTGGCTCAGTCGCGCTCCATGATCGCGGTCGACGGGGGAAGCGCCCCGGTGGTCGCCTCGCCCGCGTGCCGCGCGTGGGGATCGAGGACGTCGCGGAGAGCCTCGCCGACGACGTGGTGCGCGACGACCGTGACGAGGAGCATGAGCCCGGGGAACGCGAGGAGCCACCACGCCGCGGGGTGCTCTCGGACCTGCGCGAGGAGCTCCCCCCACGAAGGCGACGTCGTGTCCCGACCCACCCGGAGGAACGTGAGCGACGCCTCGGCGAGCACCACCGACGCGATGCCGTAGGTCGCGGCGACGATGGCGACGCTCCGGGTGTTGGGCCCGATGTGGCGGAAGAGCACGCGCGTGGGCGACGCCCCGAGCGCGCGCGCCGCGAGCACGTAGTCGCGGGTGGCGGCGTGCTGCACCTCGGCGCGAACGACGCGGTACACCTCCGTCCACCGCGTGAGGCCGATGGCGACGAAGAGCGTTGCTGCGGTGGGCTTCGGCACGAGCGCCTGGATCCCGATCGCGAGGACGAGGGTGGGGAACGCGGTGAGGGTGTCCACGATGCGGGCGAGGAACGCGTCGACGGGGCCGCCGCGGAAGCCGACGACCGCGCCGAAGAACGTGCCGATGCCCACGAACGCGAGCGCGGTGACGAGGGCGAAGGTGAGCGACGTGCGCGTCCCGTGCACCACCCGCGCGAACACGTCGCGCCCGCGCACGTCGGTGCCGAGCGGGTATCCGCGGAGGGATAGCGGGGGCGCGAGCTTGGCGTCGGGGTGCTCGCGCAGGGGGCCGTGGCACACCAGCGGCCCGAGGCGCACCCCGTCGGGATCCGCGGCGGCGAGGCCGTCGCAGTCGAGCCCCGAGAGCTCCGCGGGCTGGGTGACGTTCGCGAACAAGAACCAGGTCCCGCGGTGGCGGCAGACGATGGGCAGCTCCGCCGCGAGGGCCTCGGCGAAGATCGCGACCACGAACAGGCTCACGATCGCGATCGCGCCGAGCCGCGCGACCGCGTGGCGCCGCAGGCGCGACAGGGCGACGCGGACGCCGCCGGGCGTGGCCGCCGGGGGCGGGGGAGCGGCGCTCGGCGCCTTGCTCGCGCTCACGTCGACACCGCGCCCTCGCGCAGGGTCGGGTCGAGCAAGGCCCGCCCCAGGTCCGCGACGATCAGCATGAGGGTCGTGATCGCGCCCGCGAAGAGGACGACCGCCACGAGCCAGGCGATGTCCTGCGCCTCGATCGCGCGCAGCGTCTCCCAGCCCATGCCCTGGATGCCGAAGACCTCCTCCACCACGAAGGCGCCGCCGAAGAGGGACGGGAACTGCATCCCCGCGAGCGCGAGGGTGGGGACGATCGCGTTCCGGAGCGAGTGGACGAAGAGCACGCGCACCCGCGAGACCCCCTTCGCGTGCGCGGTGCGGACGTAGTCCTGGCTCAAGACGTCGAGTAGCGCCGAGCGCTGCTGGCGCGACAGGAGCGCGAGCGAGCCGATCGACAGCGAGAGCACCGGCGCCGCGAGCCCGAGCCAGCTCGTGTGATCGAAGAGGCGCGACATGATCTGCGCGACCCAGAAGCTCGGCAGCGAGTAGACGACGACGAGCACGACCGCGGCCGCGACGTCGACGGCGCGCCCGCGCCGCCACGCGGTGACGACGCCGAGCGGGACCGCGGCCGCGAGGCTCACCAGCATCGCGAGGAACGTGATCGTCAGCGTCACCGGCGCGCGCGACAGGAGCTTCTCGAAGACGGGCTTGCCGTCGCGCGTCGAGAGCCCGAGCCGCCCCGAGACCGAGCCGTAGGTCCACCGGGCGTAGCGGGTGTCGGTCACCGCGGCGGCGATGCGGGTGCCTCCGTCGTAGGTCGTGTATTTTGCCTGGTGCACGAACCACCAAGCGCGCCACTCGCCCGCGGCCTTGTCGACGTCCTCGGCCGTCGCGCCCGGCGCGAGGCCCGGCCGCCCGGTGATGCGCGCGGCGACGCGCAGGAGGCGCGCGCGCCCGTCGGCCTTCGGCGTCGTCTCGATCGTCGCCATGAGCACCGGCAGGGCGAACGTGTCGACGATCGCGATCTCGGCCTCGTTCTCCGCCGACTCGCGCTGCGCGAGCCGCTGGGCGTTGCGGCGCACGGCGGGCTCGGTGAAGTCGAGCGCGTGGTCTTCCCAGAACCGCGCCCAGAGCCGGGTCGCGCCCGCGGCGTCGCGGAGGCCGGCCGCGTCGTGGATCCCGACCCTCTCGCCGAGCGGCGCGAGCGCGCCCGCCACGCGGCCGCGCTCCGCCGGCGAGAGCATCTCGAGCCGGGGGAGCACGTGCGGGAGCGCGGCGCCCCCGAGCCGCTGGAGGCGCAGGGCGCACAGCCGCGCCAGCGGGGCGTCCTGGGCGATCTGGTCGACGCACTCGTTCGCGCGGACGCGGACGTCCCGAGGGTTCGGGTTCACGAAGCGCGGCAGATCGAGGAAGCGCGCCTCGAGCCGCTCCTCTTGCTCGAGGGCCTGCTCGGCGGCGTTGTGCACCGGGACCGGTGGGGCCGGCGGCTCCGGCATGAGGGTCGTCAGGAGGAACACGACCAGGCTCACGCCGAAGAGCGTCGGGAAAGCCCAGAAAATCCGCCGGAGCGCGTACCTCAGCATCCGAAGGAGGAAACTATAGTCGCTTCTCGCGCGTCCCGGCGAAGTCTGGGAGGCCGCGCGCCCGGGGAAATCGACCCGCGGCCCTCCGAAACCGTCGCGCCCGTTTCCGCGCGCGGATTACCCTGGGGCTCGCCATGACCGACGAGCTCCGCGCCCGCGCCCGCGCTTGGGCCGACAACGACCCCGACCCCGAGACCGTCCGCGAGATCGAGGCCCTCCTCGCCGCGCCCGACCCGTCCAAGACCGACCTCGCGGACCGCTTCGCGATGTCGCTCGAGTTCGGGACCGCGGGCCTGCGCGGCGTCCTCGGCGCGGGCCCGAACCGCATGAACCGCGCGGTCGTCCTGCGCACGACGTTCGGGCTCGCGCGCCACCTCCAGGCGACGATCCCGGGAGCCGCCGAGCGCGGCGTCGTGATCGGCTTCGACGGCCGCCGCGGGAGCCGCGTGTTCGCCGAAGACGCGGCGTGCGTGCTCGCGGCGTGCGGCATCCGCGCGCACCTCTTCGACGCGTTCGCGCCGACCCCCCTCACCGCGTTCGCGGTGAAGCACCTCGGCGCGGCCGCGGGGGTGATGGTCACCGCCAGCCACAACCCGCCCGAATACAACGGCTACAAGGCGTATTGGGACAACGGCGCCCAGATCGTGCCCCCCATCGACGTCGGCATCGCGAAGGCGATCGAGGACGCCCCCGCCGCCAAAGACGTGCCCCGGCTCCTGCTCGTCGACGCGCGCGCGCGCGGCCTCGTCACCGCGGTCTCGCCCGAGGTCGAGGCTGCGTACCTCGCCGCCGTCCGCGGCCTGTCGGTCACCCCGGGCGGCGACAAGTCCCTCCGCATCGTCTACACCGCGATGCACGGCGTGGGGAACCACCTCGCCCGGGCCGCGCTCGCCCAGGCGGGCTTCGCGCACGTGGCGAGCGAGCCGAGCCAGGCCGACCCCGACGGCGGCTTCCCGACGGTGGCCTTCCCCAACCCGGAGGAGAAGGGCGCGATGGACCGCTCCTTCGCCCTCGCCCGGGCGATGAAGGCCGATCTCGTGCTCGCCAACGATCCCGACGCCGACCGCCTCGCCGTCGCGGTGCCCAGCCCGAGCGCGCCCGCCGGGTACGTGCAGTTTACAGGCAATCAGGTCGGGGTGCTCCTGGGGCACCACCTGATCGCGCGCGGCCCGCAGAAGCCGGGCCGCCTCGCCATCGCCTCGATCGTGTCGTCGCCGATGCTCGGGCGCATCTGCGCCGATCTCGGCGTCCGCTACGAGGAGACCCTCACCGGCTTCAAGTGGATCGCCAACCGGGCGATGGAGCTCGAGGCGAAGGAGGGGCTCTCGTTCGTCTTCGGCTACGAGGAGGCCCTCGGGTACACCGTGGGCCCGCTCGTCCGCGACAAGGACGGCGTGAGCGCCGTCGTCGCGTTCGCGGAGCTCGCCGCGTTCCTGCGCGCGCAGGGCAAGACCCTCCTCGACGAGCTCGACGGCCTCTACCGGAAATACGGCCTCTTCGTGAGCTCGCAGGTCAACGTCACGCGCAAGGGCGCCGACGGCGTCGCGCAGCTCAAGGCGATGATGGCCGCGCTCCGCGAGAGCCTCCCCGCCGAGGTCGCGGGCCGAAAGGTGCTCCGCGCGCTGGACTACGCGAGCGGCACCCTCCCGCTGCCGAAGAGCGACGTCCTCACGTTCGAGCTCGAGGGCGGCAGTCGCATCATCGCCCGCCCGAGCGGCACCGAGCCGAAGGCGAAGTTCTACTTCGACGTCCGCGAGGAGGTCCGCGGCGCCGAGCCGATGGCCGAAGCCGAGGCTCGGGCGCACGCCACGCGCGCCGCCCTCGAGGCAGATTTCTCAAAGATAGCCGGTGTTTAGAGACCAGTTGTTGACAGGCCTCGCCTTTTCCGCCATAACCCGCGACCCCGCTTCCCAGAGGGGCTTTGCCAACGCGAGGCATCTGCCCGCGGCCTCTCGGAGCGAGAACCAGGAACTGTCCCATGCCCAAAATGAAAACCAAGAAGACGGCGGCCAAGCGCCTGCGCGTCTCCGGGACCGGGCGGGTTCGTCGACCCAAGCAGGGCGGCAACCACGGCCTGAAGAACAAGTCGCGCAAGCGCCTCCGCCGCCTGCGCAAGAACGACATGGTTCACGAGTCGATGGAGAAGCATGTGAAGCGCATGCTTCCGTACGGCTGACAGGAGGATCGCCATGCCCCGCGCAAAACGTGGATTCAAGGCGCGCCGTCGCCGCAATCGTATTCTGAAGCACGCCAAGGGCTACCACAGCGCGCGCTCGCGCCTGTTCGCCTACGCCAAGGAAGTGGTGATGAAGGCCTGGGTGTATGCCTACGCCCACCGCAAGCGCAAGAAGCGCGACTTCCGCCGCCTCTGGATCGCCCGCATCAACGCCGCCGCCCGCACCAACGGGACGAGCTACTCGCGCCTGATGCACGGCCTGAAGAACGCCAAGATCCACCTCGACCGCAAGGTCCTCTCGGACCTCGCGATCGTCGATCCGGGCGCGTTCTCGCAGATCGTCAAGCAAGCCAAGGCTTGAGGCCCTGGCCGCCGCGGCTCCGCGGCGATGTGCACCCGCTGAACAACCCGTTCAGCGGGTGTCGTCTTTTGTGCGATCCGTCGGCCGCCCTCGCGCGTAAGTGCATGAAAAGACGATGCTGCCGCATGGACTCGCCTTTGCTAATCCCCGTCGTGGGCACATGCCGACGTTCCGCGACTACCTGACCGACTGGGGGATGCTGGGGAAGCACAAGCAGCGCGCGCTCGAGCGCGCCGTGGGCGACCTTCCTGCGGCGCTCGACCTCGCCGCTGGCCGCCTCCGCTCCCCGAGCGGCGCGAGCTTCTACACCCAGCTCCTCGCGACCCACGCCCACGCCACGTGGCTCTGGGGCTGGGCCAACGAAGCGCCGCTTCCGGCGCACGTGCTCCGCGTCGCGGGCACGCTCCGGAGCTGGGGTGAGCGCCAGAACCTCGTGGAGATGACGTCGCCCACGGTCTTCGACGAGGTGGCCGAGCCCGAGGCGCTCGCGCTCGTGTCGACCGCGCTCACCCCGGCCACGGGCTACTACCGCGCGCCCGCCGCCCGCGGCGACGTCTACGTGCTCCTCTACGGCAAGATCGCCGAGGAGCCGACCTGCGCCGAGGACATCCTCGAGACGATCCACGCCTTCGCGTCGACGTTCGCCGTCGACGAGCGGCGCGCCGTCACGAGCTTCTTCCACGGCCTCGGGCTCGAGGTCGAAGAGGACGAGACGTGCGTGCGCGGCGTCCTGCCGTCGGGCCAGGTCGCCGAGGTCGCGTTCGAGCACCGGCGCATCGTCGCGATGCGCGAGCGCGACCGGATGCCTTCGCGGGTCGTGCCCCGGCTCGCCCGCGCGTCACGGGCGGCCGGCTGACGGGGCGGGCGGGCTACTTCGCGTTCGCGTCCTTCGGCGGCACCAGGAAGGTGACGTCGCGGCGATCGAGCTGGACGTTGCCCGGGACGCCGAGGACGTCGATGAACGCCTTGTAGAACTGCGGCGCGAGGCTCGGCGGCACGAAGTCGTTCTGCGCGGGGACGATCTCGAAGCACACCGGGGTGCCCACCTTGACCGCGGTGAACGTGTCCTTGATGCCGTCGCCGTTGGTGTCCTTCGCGGCGTTGGCGGGGCAGCCCGCGGCGGCGTCGCCCTCGTCCTTCGCGCGGAGCGCCTTGATGAACTTGGTGGCGTCGACGCCGCCCGCGTTCTTCGGGTCGTTGGACGGGCGCGCGGTGACGTCGAAGGTCGAGCCGACCGCGATCGCCTCGATGCCCTTGGCGACCGCGTTCGACACGCCGGTGCCGTTGGAGTGGAGGAAGTTCAAGCGGCAGGTGCCGCCGGGGCCGGTGGGCGCGCGCCCGACGCCGTTCACGCCGGTGCAGCACTGGGTGGCGCTGCAGCCGCCGACGGTGCCGAAGGAGCCCGGCGGGACCGCGGAGCCGGTCGCGTCCGAGAGCTCGTTCGCCTGGCTCTCGTCGCCGGACGTGATGTCGACGAAGCGCGCGTTCCGGGCGGCGAAGGCGGCCTTGAGCGTCGCCATCGTCGGGGTGGTGAAGCTGTAGGGATCGTGGCCGGCGCCGTGCCAGTCGATGTCGGTGATGAGCACGATGACGGGGACGGCGCCCGGGCGGAAGTCCACGCCGCCCCAAGTGCCGGCGGCGGGGGTGTGCGCGGCCACGCTGCCGCCCGACCAGAGCAGGGCCTCACCGGTGAGCGTGTGCTGCATCGCCGGGATCTGCGACTCGGGGCCGTCGTTGCCGCCCGTGGCCGAATACTTCGCCACGCCGGCTTGCACGAGGGTCGCGGTGCTCGTCATGACCTGGTGGACCCGCACCGGGAAGTCGCCGGGGGAGCCGTAGGTCCCGACCGGGTAGTCCTTGTGGTCCACCACCGCCATCGCGACGCTGGGGATCGCGGCCTGGAGCTGCGAGATGAGGCTGCCCGACAGCGCGGTCTTCAGGTTGTTGATCGAGCCCGACATCGAGCCCGTCGTGTCCATGACGAACGCGACGTCGACCTGCTTGATGTTCGTGCTGAACTTGAGGACGTCGTTGGCGGGCGCCGGGGGCTGCCCGTACGGCTCGAAGAAGTAGAAGTCGCGGTTCGCGCCGCTGCGGCGGAGCGCCACGACGGTGAGGTTCGCGACGCCGGTGTACGACTGCGCCTTCACCCGCACGATGCTCGACTTGCCGAGCACGCCCGCGGGCAGCGAGCCGGCGGTGGTGAAGACGTTGCCCTTGAAGCTGCCGAGCGAGCCGTCCTCGATCTCGAGCGTGGCCTCGGAGGTCACGTCCTTCTCGACGCCGTCTTGCCGGAGCTTGATGACGTAGGGGAGGGTGCCCGGCGCCGCGGGGTTCGTCGCGGTGTCGATGAACGCGGTGCCGTTGCTCGGCTCGACGATGAGCGCGTTGGTCGCGCCGCCGCCGAAGCCGCCGGACGCGTTGTCGCCGCTCGACGAGCTCGACTCCCCGGTGCCGTTGGTCGGGTTCTTCGCCGGATCGTCGTCGAAGCCCGAGTTGCTGCTCGAGCCGCTGCATCCTGCCGCGAGGACCGTCACCACCAGAGCCGTGCTGCGGAGCTTACCAAGCATACGTGTCCCTCCTGAGCTACCTACCCAGCGAACTCTACGCAGATCAGTGACGCTGCCTAATTTCAATCACGCCTCAATTCGATCCGGGTGCGCGCCCGCCGCCGTTCGGGGCACACCGGTATCCATGTAGGACACACGCTCCCTCTCCCCGCTCGCGGCCCGTCGACTGTGGTAAACACGCGCCGAACGCCATGGAAACCGCGCCCAAGGACACCATCGATCAGGCCCTCGCCGCGCTGGCCGAAGCCTTCCCGCGACGCTTCGAGGCCGCCGAGACGGAGCAAGCCCTCCGCGACGAAAACGCGAAGATCCTGGGCAAGAAGGGCGAGCTCACCGCGATCCTGAAGGAGCTCGGCAAGGCTCCCCCCGAGTCCCGCAAGGCCATCGGCGAGAAGGTCAACGTCCTCAAGCGTGACGTCGAGGCCCGCTTCGAGGAGCGCCTCCGCGCCATCGAGAAGAAGCGGCGCGACGCCGACCTCTCGGCGCGGCCCTTCGATCTCACGCTCCCGGGCCGCGTCCCGGCGCACCGCGGGCACAAGCACCCGATCAACGCCGTGCGCGAGGACGTGATCGCGATCTTCGCCGGGCTCGGCTTCGCGGTGCACGACGGGCCCGACGTGGAGCTCGAGGAGAACAACTTCGGCAAGCTCGGCTACCCGCCCGATCACCCCGCGACCGACATGCAGGACACGTTCTGGACGACGGACGGGCACCTCCTGCGCTCGCACACGAGCAACATCCAGGTGCGGGCGATGTCGCTCCAGAAGCCGCCGATGGCGTTCATCGCGCCGGGGTCGGTGTTCCGTCGCGACGACGACGCGACGCACTCGCCGATGTTCCACCAGCTCGAGGCCTTCCTCGTCGATCGCCGCGTGAGCATGGCGCACCTCCGGGGCGTGCTCTCGGAGTTCGCGACGCGGCTCTACGGCCCGGGCACCCCGGTGCGGCTGCGCCCGAGCTACTTCCCGTTCGTCGAGCCGGGCGCCGAGGTCGACATCGGCTGTGTGTTCTGCCGCAAGGCCGACGGGACGCGCGCCGGGTGCAGCCTCTGCAAGCACACCGGCTGGATCGAGATCCTGGGTTGCGGGATGATCCACCCCGTCGTCTTCGAGGCCTGCGGCATCGACAGCGAGGAGTGGACGGGCTTCGCGCTCGGCATGGGCCTCGAGCGCATCGCGATGCTCCGCTACGGCATCCCCAACATCAAGCTGTTCTTCGAGAACGACCCCCGCTTCCTCGCTCAGTTCTGAGGCGCACCCATGAGAGCTTCCTACGGCTGGCTGAAATCTTTGGTCCCGGGCCTCACCGCGTCCCCCGCGGACGTCGCCGAGCGCCTCACGCGGGCGGGCATCGCGGTCGACACCACCCACGAGCACGGCGCGGCGGCCGCGGTCTGCGTCGTCGCCGAGGTCGCCTCGATCCGCCCGCACCCCACGAAGAGCGGCCTTCGCCTCGTCACCGTCCGGCACGGGGCGGGCGAGCAAGAGGTCGTGTGCGGCGCGCCCAACGTCCCCGAGCCCGGCGGGCTCGTGGTCCTCGCCCCGCTCGGCGCGCACCTTCCGGCCAAGGGGGTGACCATCGAGCGCCGCACCATCGCCGGCGTGGCGAGCGAAGGCATGTTGTGCAGCGAGGCCGAGCTCGGGCTGTCGGAGGCCGGCGAGGGCATCCTCGTCCTGCCGAAGGGGGCGGCGAAGCCGGGGCAGAAGCTCGCCGAGGTGTTCCCCGAGGCGCACGACTTCGTCTACGAGATCGACCTCACGCCCAACCGGCCCGACTGCCTCGGCCACCTCGGGCTGGCGCGCGAGATTAGTGCACTCTACAACCTTCCGTTCGTGCTCCCCGAGCACGGCGTCGCGCCGGCGAGCGCGGAGACGATGGCGGCGCTCGGCGTCGCGGTCGAGGTGCGCGACGCCGCGCGGTGCCCGCACTACGGCGCGGCGCTCGTGCGCGGGGTCACGGTGGCCCCGAGCCCGCTCGGCACCCAGTGGCGCCTCGCCGCGCTCGGGGTGCGCGCGATCTCCAACGTCGTCGACGTCACGAACCTCCTGATGCTCCTCTGGGGGCACCCGATGCACGCGTTCGACCTCGCCCACGTGCGCAAGAAGAAGATCGTCGTGCGCCTCGCCGAGGCCGGCGAGCGCATCCGCACCCTCGACGGGGTCGACCGCGAGCTCGTCGCCGACGATCTCTTGATCTGCGACGGCGAGGGCCCGGTCGCGCTCGCCGGCGTCATGGGCGGCGCCGACAGCGAGATCAAAGCGTCGACGCGCGACGTGCTCTTCGAGGTGGCCTATTTCGACCCGCGCAGCGTGCGGCGCACCGCGAGGCGGCACGGCATGCACACCGAGTCGAGCCACCGCTTCGAGCGCGGCGTCGATCGCGGCGACGTGGCCCGCGTGCTCGCCCACGCGACGTCGCTCACCGCGAGCCTGTCGCCCGGCGCGCGGGCCGCGGCCGACGTGATCCACGCCGCGGCCCCGGCGCCGGCGCCCGCCCGCGTCGCGCTCCGGCGCTCGCGCATGGACGCGCTCCTCGGCGTCGCCGTCCCCTGGGCCGACGCCTGCGCCGTCCTCGAGCGCCTCGGCTTCGCCAAGGACGCGGACGGCGCGGGTGACGCGGCCACGTTCGCGGTCCCGACCCACCGGCCCGACGTCACGCGCGAGGTCGATCTCGTCGAGGAGGTCATCCGCACCCACGGGATGGACCACGTCCCCGCCGAGCTGCCCGCCATCCACCCCACCCGCCCCGTCGGCGGCAGCGAGGAGCGCGCCCGCCGCGCTCGCGCGGCCGCGGTGGAGCTCGGGCTCTCCGAGGCGGTGACCTACGCCTTCACCTCCACCGCCGGGCTCGAGGCGCTCGGCGCGCCGAAGCCGTCGGTGGTGCTCAAGAACCCCATCGTCGACCACCACCAGGTCATGCGGACGAGCCTCTTGCCCGGGCTCCTCGCGGCGGTGAAGAACGCGAAGAACCACGGCGTCCGCGACGCGACCCTGTTCACCGTCGGATCCGTGTATCTTGCATCGAACCCGGGGGCGCTCCCGGCCGAGCCGCTCTGGCTCGCCGCGCTCCTCGCCGGCGACCGCCCGGCGTACCTCACGAAGCCCTCCGCCTACGACGCGTGGGACGCGACCGGCCTCGCGGTCGCGCTCGTCGAGCGGCTCGCGGGCCGCGCGCCCACGATCCAGCGCGAGTCGTTCCCGCACCTCCACCCGCGCGGCTCGGCGGGCCTCTACCTCGACGGCGTGCGGGTCGGCCGGGCGGGGCCCCTGCACCCGGACGTGCGCGACTTCTTCGAGGTCACCGAGGCCGCGGTCGTGGTGGAGATCGACCTCGAGAAGGTGGGCGAGCCGCGCCTTCCGGCCTACCGCGCGTTGCCGCGCTTCCCCGCGAGCGCGCGCGACGTCGCCCTCGTCGTCCACGACGACGTCCCCGCGGGCGACGTGCTCGGGGTGGTGCGCGAGGCGGCGGGCCCGCTGGCCGAAGACGTGGCGATCTTCGATCGTTTCGTCGGCGGCGCGATCCCGCCGGAGCACGCGAGCCTCGCGTTCCGCGTCGTCTACCGCGCCCCCGACCGCACCCTCACCGACGCCGAGGTCGACGCGGCCCACGCGAAGGTCGTGGCCGCGGCCGAGGCGCGCTTCTCGGCCACCCTCCGTCGTTGATGCGCGGCGCGGCGAGGGGTGTGTAGGATGGGCTCGTGACGGCGGCGCCGCCCGGAGGTGACATCACTGGCGCGATCCTCGCGCGCAAGTACCGGCTCGTCCGCCGCATCGGTTCGGGCGGGATGGGCGCGGTGTACGAGGCGAGCGGCGGCGATCCGCCGGGTCGCTTCGCGATCAAGATCCTCCACCCCGAATACCTCGAGGATCCCGACATCCTCGCGCGCTTCGGCGAAGAGGGGCGAACGAGCGAGCGGCTCATCCACCCGAACATCGTGCGGGTCTTCGAGACCGGCGTCGCCGAGGACGGTCGGCCCTTCATCGCGATGGAGATGCTCGAGGGCGTGCCCCTCGGCGCCTACACGCAGGGCGGCTCCCGCGTGCCGCTCGCGCAGGCGGTCACCATCCTCCAGGGGCTCCTCGGGGGCCTCGCCGCGGCCCACGCGCAGGGCATCGTCCACCGCGACCTCAAGCCCGACAACATCCTGCTCGCGCGCGACGCCCGCGGGCAGTTCATCGTGAAGATCCTCGACTTCGGGATCGCCAAGGTGATGGACGCCGCCGGCGGCATGGGCAAGAAGACGAGCACCGGCATGCTCCTCGGGACGCCTGCGTACATGAGCCCCGAGCAGATCAAGACCGCGAAGGACGTCGACCCGCGCGCCGATCTGTGGAGCGCGGGGGTGATGTTCTACGAGATGCTCACCGGGCGCCCGTGTTTCCCCGCGCCGACCGAATACGCCCGCCTCGCCGCGGTCATCAACAACACGCCGACGCCGATCGAGCAGATCGATCCGAGCCTCGCCCGGCTCGGGCCCTTCATGGCGCGCGCGCTCCAGAAGGACCGCGAGCAGCGATTCCCGTCGGCGCTCGAGATGGCGCGCGCGCTCTCGGCGGCGGTCGGCACCGGCGAGCCGACGCAGCAGCCGCTGAGCCGCCTCCCCGACGTGCCGAGCCTCTTCGCGCCGAGCCTCAACGCGGTGGGGTCGGCGCCGCAGCCCACACCCGCCACGATCATCGAGAACGCGCCGCCGACGAGCCCGCCGATCGGCCCGAGCGGCACGCTGGCGAGCCCGCAGGGGCGCCCGGTGAGCGAGCCCACGCCGCACGTCCGCGTCCAAGGGGGCACGCTCCCGTCCGAAGATCTGCCGATGCTCGATCCGGTGGCGCGCGGCGCGCCGCGGATCGCGGGGGCGAGCCCCGGGGGCGTGCGCGCGTCGGTGGTGGGAGTCCTCGTCTTCGCGGCGCTCGTCGCGGGGTTCGTGCTCGGGTTCGCGGTCGGCCGGATGCGCTGAGCGCGGCGCGGGTGAGGGGCGAGACCTCAGCGCGGGCGAGCGAGCGCCGACATCGCGCTCACGTCCGACAAGACTCCGACGGGCGCTCCGCTCGCGGTGACGATGGCCACGGCCCGGAGGTGCTTGCGCGCCATCGCGACGACCGCGTCGTGCAAGCTCGCGCCCTCCCACAGGGCCGCCGCCGGCGACATGATCTCGCGCGCGGTGGCCCAGGAGCGGACGCGCCCGCGCACGTCGACGCGGCGGAGCATCCCGACGAGCGCGCCGCTGTCGGGCTCCACCACCAACGTGGGCGTGGTGGCGTCGCCGGCGAGCGCCGCGGCGCGCTCGGCCGAGGCTGCGGCGCTCACGGCGGTCGCTCCCTCGACGAGGGTGGCCCCGGCGGTGACCGCGAACGGGCGCGGGGGTGGTCTGCAACAGATCCGGGGGCGAGCCCCGCCGCCCTCGTCCAGCTTCGCGACGTAGACCGCGCAGCGTTGGCAGACCGCGAGCGGCACCGACGACCCCGCGCGCCCACAAAAGACGCGCAAGGAAACGGCGCGGCGCCCGTCCTCGCGCACGAAGTGTTGGTGGAGGACGGGGCGCGTGACCAGCATGCCGTCGACGGGTGCAAGCCAGAGGCCACGCCGCGCGTCCGAACGGTTTGCGCAAGGCGCGCGGTCGGCGCGTGCTCGGCGCGCGCGCGCGGCGCGAGCTCGGCGCGTGGGCCTCGCGGCCCGGCCCTTGCACCGTGGCTCCGCATGAACCGTGTACAATGCATGGGTTGGTCGGCGGTCCTCGCCGCCGCCGTCGTGGGCTGCAGCAGCGGCGCGGTCAAGCCGCCGCCTCAGGTCTCTTCCGCGCCGCCCGCGGCGACGGAGTCGCACGTGGGGTGCCCGCTCGGCGTCGCGAACGCGAAGGTCACGGTGAGCGACACCGCGCAGGGCGTCGAGCTCGTGTTCACCGCCGAAGACCGCGTCGCCGAGCTCCGCATGCGCGTCCGCGACGCCGGCGAGCAGCACGGCACCGGCGCGAAGGCGGGCGCGGGCCACGAGGGGCGGCACGCCACCGGCGGCGAGCACGGGCTCCAGCCGATGTCCCTCCCGCCGATGCGCACCGAGGTCGAGGAGGTCGAGCGCGGCGCGCGCCTGCGGCTGTTGCCCATCGATCCGGCCGACGTCGACAAGCTCCGCTCCCGCGTGCGCGAGCGCGCGGCCAAGATGAGCGCGTCGCGCTGCGACTGACTTGCGCGCAGCCCGCAGCGCTTGCGCGCGCTGCGCGCGCTCGCCGCGGACGAGCTCGAGGGCGACCCTGCGGGGGACCGCATGGTGCCCGGCGGGGCGGTCGTGCCACGATGGGGGGCGGTGACCACGCTCCTCGTCCTCGTCGACGGCATCGGCTTCGGCCGATCCGGCGCGCCGAACCCCTTCGACGGCGCGCCGGTGTCGGTGCTCGCTCCGCTCGCGGGGTGCGAGGGCCCGCGCGGTCTCGAGGTCGCGCGCGTCGACGCGACCCTCGGCCACCCCGGGCTCCCCCAGAGCGCGACCGGCCACGCCTGCCTCTATACCGGTAAGGATTGCGTGGCGGTCGCTGGCGGGCACCGCACGGGCTTCCCGGTGGGGGCCCTCGCGCGCTTCGTCGTGGAGCAGAGCATCTTCGCCGAGGCCCGCGCCGGCGGCCTCCGCGCCGGCTTCCTCAACGCGTTCCCCGCGGAGCGGGCGCGCCACATCGAGCGCGTCGTGCGCGGCGAGGAGCCGCGACCGAAGCACTTCTACGCCTCGGCGAGCACGCTCGCCGCGGTGGCGCGCGGCGGCGCGCTCCTCACGCTCGACGACGCCTTCGCGGGCCGGGCGGCGACGTACGACATCACCGGCGAGCTCGCCCGCGCACACGGCGTCGTCGCGCCCCGGCGCACCGCGGCGGCGGCGGCGCGCGCGGTGATGGCGGGGGCGCGCGAGCACGACCTCGCCCTCTTCGAGCTGTTCCTCACCGACAAGGCAGGCCACGCCCAGGACACGACGTGGGCGCGGCACGAGATCGGGCGCACCGAGGCCTTCCTCGCCGCGCTCCTCGCCGAGTGCGACGTCGAGCGCGACCTCGTCGTCGTCACCAGCGACCACGGGAACCTCGAGGACCTCTCGACCCGCAGCCACACCCGCGCCGACGTGCCGGTCCTCGCGTGGGGGAGGGGGGCGGGGGCGCTCGTGGCGTCTCTGGGGCCCCGCCCGGATCTCGCCGTCGTCGGCGCCGCGGTCCTCGCCAACGCCCGGGCCAAGGCCGCTCCCGCGCGCGCGCCCGCTCCCTGAGGAGGCGAGCGGCCCGCGAGGCCGGCGCGCGTTGCGCCCGGACGCGAAAGCTTGGTACTTTAGCCGCCCACCGCCGCACGGAGCTTTCCATGAGCGACACGAACGTCGACGCCAAGTACCTCGAAGTCTTCCCCCAGTGGCTGCGCTCCCTCGGCGAAGACGCCAAGACGCTCTCGGGGGTCGTGTCGTCCGACGCACCCGAAGAGGCCAAGCGCTACGCCGCCGCCGGCCTCAACTACATCTTCAAGTCGCTCGACCTCATCCCCGACGGCGTGGACGATCTCGGCTACTGCGACGACGCGTTCGTGCTCCGCGTCGCCGCGGCCCTCGCGTGCGACGAGGCGCCCGCAGCTCGGCAAGGGGCGTTCGGGCAGCTCGCCGGCGACGCCGCCCAGGTGAAGGAGTTCCTCGACGACGTCTACGGGCCGCTCGAGTCCTACGTGAAGAACCTCCGCAAGGGCGCCGCGCGCGGCCGCACGGTGGACGACATCCTCGGCAACGCGGGCGAGCGCGCCACGTTCCTCCACGAGGTGTCGGCGTGGGCCGACGGCTATCAGACCCCGAGCTTCACCCGCGACGTGAAGACGCTCATCAAGCTGAAGTCGTTCCTGCGCGCCAAGCTCGCCTGATCCCGTCGCGCGGCGCGGCTCGCTCGCGGCCTCGCGGGCGGGCCCGCGTCGAGCGCGACCCCACAAAATGCCGTGTCCCGCGGCCGAGCCCCAGAACGGGGACCGAGCGCGGGACACGACGCGAGCGCGGGAGCCGCGCGTCCGATCACCAGCCCCGGTGACCGCCACCGCCGCCGCGGCGATCGCCGCCACGGCCGCCGCCACCGCCGCCACCGCCACCGCCGCCGCCGCCACCGCGGGCGGGACGCTCCTGGGCCTCGTTGACCCGGAGGGGGCGGCCATCGAGCATGGCGCCGTTCTTTTCCTGGATGGCCTTCTGCGCGAGGGCTTCAGTGCCCATCGTGACGAAGCCAAATCCGCGCGACCGGCCGGTCTCGCGGTCAGTGACCACATGGGCATCGCTCACGTCGCCGATTTCCATGAAGGCGGCGCGAAGCTGGTCGGTGGTCACGGAGAACGACAGGTTTCCGACATAAAGACGCTGGCTCATAACCGAAACACGCAACTCTCTCGGTAGATTCATGGCAACCACACGGATGTGCGGCCCAGGACCGGTCACTGGGGATCTACGAGCACCAGATACCGGTGCGGAGCGAGGCTCCGCTCGTCGAAGGGCCACCCATAGCGCAAGTTGCCGAATATGCAAGGCCCTCTGGACATTTGGCCCCAGTTCGGCTTAGCCGTCTGCATCCGCTGCTACTGGAATTGCGCGGGGGCTTCATGGTCGCCCGCCACACCGCTCGCGCTGGCTCACCCACGTTTCACCAAAACCATAGTTATTCCAGCGAGATAGGGCCCCTGCCCCAATGGAGCAGCAGGCCGCTCGATTCGTTGGCTGGCCAACGAATTTTCGCGGAGCCCAACCCCGGCCTCGGCCCCGCCCCGGCAATACGCTGGCTGCCCCCCGAATGTAGCGGGCCCCACCCCCGCCCCCGGCCCGATTGGCGCAGCAGGCCGATCGATGAGTTGGCTGTCCATCGATTTTTCGCGGTGCCCATCCCCCTCCTCGGCCCAGCCCCGGAAATTCGTTGGCCGGCCAACGAATTTTCGCGGAGCCCAACCCCGGCCACGGCCCAGCCCCGGAATTCGTTGGCTGGCCAACGAATTTTCGCGGAGCCCAACCCCGGCCTCGG